>JAZUEE010000300.1:0-3300 GCA_045639985.1 Bacteroidales bacterium | reverse complement strand
TGATGCGGTTGCCGAAGTAATCAAAATGTTAGCTGAGTAATTCTTCTTACCTTTACGTGCATAACACGTACAGGTCGTCACGCTGATTGATGCATAATACGGGAAATTCCTGTGGATTTCCAATCACTTTTTTCTCTTGCGGACCTGTTAGCAAGTCCGCCAAGGTATAATAACGTGTCATCATAATCACAGTCAATGTGGCCTCCACCCTATTGGCAAAATCCAGCGAATAAAGGTCTATGTTCGGTTGCGGATCCACTTTATCCAAAACATAGCTGATATCCAAATTGTGATAGAGCTTTTCCACAAAGGCAATATTGTCTGTTACCTGTTTTTGCAAACCTTCATCTTCATAATATGGATGCATAATGTGAATCGTGGCTTGATAAAACCGACTGAAATACCCTGCCCACAAGGCTTTCTCCTTGGCTTGACGCTCTATGTCAATTGGCAGGACTACCTGTTTGAAAGCATTTTCGGAAGGCAATTTTTTACCAACCGTCATCACTGGCAATCGGGACGGCTTGATAAAACGTAACGCTTTCTTCTTATTAAAAAGTCCCTCTTTACCTACAGGGTCAATCCCAATGACGAACATTATCGTATTCGTTTCCTCCGCATAATGATAGAGCCGTTCGGGAAAGAAATAATCCGTGCGAATATGACAATCCGAAGATTGTGAACTATGAATCGTATTAGGAATCCCATTCTTATTTTCTAAAGAAAATCCAAAATTTGTAACAACGGTAAGGGAAGCATCGAACACTTCGGCCAACTTTTCCCCGTAGCGCAGCGCGGAATAGCCATAGTCAGAGTTGTCGGCTATAGCAATGATATTGAGCTTCTTCTGCTGATCTATGGGATCGTTGATTTGCATATTACAGGCCTTTTACGTGCGGTTTGGCGGCAACATATTCTTTTAGATAGAAAGGTTCAAAATAGGCGACGTCGGCGAAATCCTCTGTTTCCCATTTCTTCAATGCGGTAGGCAGCATGAATTTGGCGGAGATGGGAAATTCTGCGAATTGGGCATTCTCAAACCTTGAAAGCAGTTCCTTACATTTGGGCATTCCATTGCCACAGAAAACAACACGTTGTTTGGAAAGCAACTCCGCATAAGAATCCTCTTCCACGATTACAGCGGCTACATCATCTATCAAATTCATGTCCGCATCATAACGTGCCGCAAACACCTCCATTCGCCTTGCGTCAATCATCGGAACGATTTGGAGGGAACTGAGATCTGCAATCTGCGAACGGCAGCCATTGGCAATGCCTTCCAATGTGCCTACTGTAATAACAGGTATTTGGAGGGAATAGGCAATACCTTTGGCTGTGGATACGCCAATACGCAGGCCCGTATAAGAACCCGGCCCAATGCTGACTACCACACCATCCAACTCTTTCAATTCGCGGTTCGCTTCCTTCATGATTTTATCAATAAAGGGCAGTAAGTTTTTGGAGTGGGAGTTTCCATCGCTATTGTCACAAACGCTTACTATTTTATCTCCTTCGGATAAAGCCACCGAACAAATTTCCGTGGCCGTCTCAATATGCAGTAATAATGGATTGTCTTTCATAATCAATAATCAATTTTCGAAACAAATAGTTGTTAGTGAGCAGTGATCAGTTATCTATGACTTTATATTTTATCTTATAACTGAAAAAGGGTTAAGGACGCAGGCTTTTATATAGCTCTTCGTGAGCGGTTAATCTTATTTTGCTGTTTGACAATTTATTAGGATAGCAATCAGGATACACGCGGTTAGAAAAGAACACATAGATAAGTTTGGTGTCCGGGTCGCACCAGACAACCGTACCTGTAAAGCCCTGATGACCAAAAGTCCTATTTCCCGCCGCTTTAGGCACAATAGAAGAAGTCCCGGGATGTTTAGGCGTATAGAATCCTAATCCACGAACTTTGCACCCATGAATCTCGTATGCGGATGTGAAAAGTTTGGTTGTTTTTTCTGAGAAATAGCGTTTTCCTTGATAGATTCCTTCATCCAACAACATTTGGTAGATTTTCCCTAACTCCTCTGCTGTCGTAAACAATCCGGCATCACCGGCATTGCCATAAAACAAGGCCGCCGTTTGGTCATGGACGTAACCCTGCACCACTTGTTTGCGGAAATCCTTATCTTTCTCTGTCGGAGCGATTTCCGATTTGGTAAAACCGTTAGAAAGAGGGTTAAAACAAGTATGTGTCAATCCCATAGGAGAATAGATGCTGTCTGCCAAGAATTTTTCAATAGATTGTCCGGACACTACTTCCACCATTTCCTTTAACAACAGCATATTCAAGTCGCTATACACATATTGATGGCTACCCAACGTACAATGGGCAATTTTATACCGCATTGTATCGGGATAATCGTTTCGCAAATAGAGATTATCCGCCACTTTGATTTCAAAATTCGGCGTCTTATAATTCCTCAAATAATTTTCATTCCCTTGAATTTTAGTATAAAAGGGAATAAAAGCGGGCATTCCGGACGTGTGCGTCAGCAGTTCGGCCAAGGAAATATGCGCCTTATTGGTACCTCGCAAATAAGGAAGATACGTGCCAATATGGTCAGAAAGTTTTATACGTTCCTGATCAAAAAGTTTCATCACGGCCAGTGTCGTGGCAGCGGTTTTGGTGATGGAAGCCACATCATACATCGTATGCGTTGTCACCTTATTTTGGTGGTCGTATGTGTAATAGCCAAATCCCTTATGGTAAATGGTTTTCCCATCCTTCATGGCAAACATTACGCAACCGGGATAAATTTTTTGGGATATGCCATTCAAGAGCATACTATCAATTTCGGCTGTAATGGAATCTGGCAGCAAAGAGAAATTTTCAGATTCCGGCTTATTTGTAATACCTGCTCCAGATGGATATTCATTGTTGGAAACGGGAAGTGTGCCCTCACACGCAATTTCCCCAAAGCATGCCTGCAATGCGGTATTCAAAGAATTTGGCGTGGATTGGTAAGTTACAAGAAGCGCCTTATAGGGCTGTGTCGAGCCGAAAAAATTGAGTGCATAAGGATTCCCAAGATGAATCAGGATGGTGCGTTTTTCTTCCGCTATTTGGTTGATAAAGTCAATCATTTTCAAATCAATGCCATATCTTTGGTTGGCTAATTGATTGGAGCCGCCAAATGCAACAATGACTCGATTGTAGGGGGCTATGGTATCCGTCACACTGTGGCAGAAATCTTCGCTGCATTTGACAGGGATGATTTTGTCAAATTGTCTGTAAACCAAACCGAATTTTTGGGCTATTTCCTGATATTGAGTCTGATATTCCGG
>JAZUEE010000299.1:0-9537 GCA_045639985.1 Bacteroidales bacterium | reverse complement strand
TAATATGCGTTTGTCGGCCAATTTCGAGTCTTCCGGGCTTTTGTTGAAAGGATTGAATGCTCTTTTCTCTCCCAATGAACGTTGGGTCCTCAGCCGAAACACGTTGGATAGTTCGGGCTATAATTATACGACCTTTGAGCGTTTGGAGTTTACGTGGCTGTATAGTTATATTCTTAATGCAAAGAATACGATTTCGACCAGATTGACGGCGGGTGCGATTATCCCGTTGGACAAAGAGTCTTATCTGCCCTACGAAAGAGGTTTCTATATGGGTACAAGCAACAGTATGCGCGGTTGGGGCTACCGTGGGTTGGGGCCTGGAAGTTATGAACGCGGACGCGATAGTCTCTTTACGGGAGATGTGAAAATTGAGTGGAACTTGGAATATAGAGGAACTATTTATCAAACATTCAAATACGGAATTTTTGCCGATGTGGGTAATATCTGGCTCTCAAAGAAGAATGACGATATGCCTGGCGCGGATTTCGATTTTCATCGATTCTACAAGGAATTGGCTATTGATGCGGGTATCGGTATTCGTATTGATTTGGATTTTTTAGTGATTCGTGTGGATTACGCCTTGCCGATTTACGACCCTACGAGAAGCTCCATTGGGAGATGGATAAACAAAAACTGGATGAGCGGACCAAGAGCCCTTCGCTGGGGCGATGGCTTGAAAGTAGCCATCGGTTATGCGTTCTAATTGGATAACGTTTAAATATTTTATAAGATGGTAAAAGAAACTCCTGTATTACTGCTAACAGGTTATCTCGGCAGTGGTAAAACTACTTTGTTGAACAGAATCCTGAATAATCGCAAAGGTATTCGCTTTGCCGTTATGGTTAACGATTTGGGAGAGATCAATATTGATGCGGACCTCATCCAGCGTGGTGGCATCGTGGGACAGAAAGACGATAGCCTGGTGGCCCTTCAGAACGGATGCATCTGTTGCACCCTGAAAATGGATTTGATTGAGCAACTGCATGATATTACATCGCAACATCGTTTTGACTATATCGTAATCGAAGCCAGCGGAATTTGCGAACCTGAACCTATTGCGCAGACCATCTGCTCGATGCCTCGAATGGCTTACGATTTTGAAAAGGACGGACTTCCCAAATTGGACTGTATTGTTACGGTAGTCGATGCTCTGCGGATGCAAGATGAGTTCGCATGCGGTGAACATCTTACCAAGAAACAGCTGGAAGAAGATGATATTGAAAATCTGATTATCCAACAACTCGAGTTCTGCAATGTCGTTTTGCTCAATAAAGCTTCCGAAGTTTCGCCATACGAATTAGGTAGAGTAAAGGAAATTATTCGTTCCATACAAACCAAAGCTCCTATTATCGAATGTGATTATGGCGATGTGGATTTTGAAAAGATTCTGAATACGGATATGTTCGATTATGAACAAGTGGCCACATCTGCGGCTTGGATTCAAGGGGTGGAGAAATATCATGAAGAGGAGGAAGAACATGAGGAACATCATCACCATCATCATGAGGAGAAAGATGAACATCATCATGAGCATGAAGGACATGAACATCACCATCATCACGATGAGGAAGGTGAGGCCGAGGAGTATGGTATCAGCACATTTGTGTATTATCGTCGCCGTCCGTTCAATTTGCGAAAGTTTGACGAATATGTTTCCAAATTGCCCAAAAGTGTTATTCGAGCTAAAGGTGTATGCTATTTCCGTACGGAATACGATACCTGTTATCTGTTTGAACAGGCCGGCAAACAGCTGCTGCTGCGCGATGTCGGTTTGTGGTTCGCCACGATGGCGCCCGATGAGTTGGCGCAAATGATGGAGCAGGAACCGGGATTGCGTCGCGACTGGGATGAAGAGTATGGAGACCGCATGCAGAAGATTGTCTTTATCGGGCAAAAAATGGATAAGGAAGCCATGGTGGCGGCCTTGGATGCTTGCTTGGAAGGTTAGTGAAACAAAGGGCGGTTTTAAAACTGCCCTTTATGTTTTTCTATAATAGCTTTTTCCCCACGTACATTCCCGCCCACGTTATCAGAAGGCAAGCCAGTAGGGTGATGGCAATATACGTGATAGCAACGCCGTATTTGCCTGATTGCAATGCGGATAGGGTTTGGGCCGAAAATGTGGAAAAAGTGGTAAACCCGCCACAAAACCCAACGGATGCGAATAAAAGAAGGGACTCTCGTTCGCATGATGCGATAATGAGCCCGATGACAAAGCAACCAAGCACATTGGCTATGAATGTTCCCGTCATAGCTGCAAAATTGTGCAAACGGCTTGTCAACAGCGTGAAGGCGTAGCGTACAATACTACCCAAAGCACCGCCTAATCCTACGAATAGAATGTTTTTTAGCATGATGAGCGTTTTTATTCTATTGCTAAAAGTAACCCTTTGAGGTATGTGCCCTCCGGATGATAGATGTTCACGGGATGGTCGATGGCCTGCTGCATTTGATGTACAACGCGTACGGTCTTGTTTTCCAATGCGGCGGCGGAAAAAGCAATCGTTTTGAAATCGTCCATACTGATGGCTTGGGAGCAGGAGAATGTAAATAGCAATCCTCCTGGACGAAGCTTGTTGATGGCTTTGCGATTGATGTTACGGTAACCTTTGATGCCTTGGTCTTTGACCCGATGGTGTTTGGCAAAGGCGGGTGGATCTAAAACGATAAGGTCGTAGTTCTGGTCCGGCATATTCTCCAAGAATTTGAAGACATCTTCGCAATAGGAAGTGTGCCGTTGGACTGCTTCTTTGCCTAATAGGGAAATGTTGCTTTCGGTCAGCTCAATGGCCTTTTTGGAAATGTCAACCGAATCCACGTGCTCGGCACCACCGCGCAGCGCATACGTGGAAAAGCCGCCCGAGTAGCAGAACATGTTGAGCACACGGTGCCCGGCAGCCATTTCGCCAACCATTCGCCGACTGTCCCGCTGGTCTAAAAAGAATCCCGTTTTCTGCCCGTTTGGAATGTCAATGTGAAAACGAATGCCGTTTTCCATACCGATGACATCTTCCAAATTACCATAAAGAAGCTCATCTTCCGTTTTGATATCATTGCTCTCACTGAGGGTGAGACCACTTTTGTTGAAGAGGGATTTGAGGTTGGGTATCAGCTCTTTGAGAATTTGCATGAAGGTCTCTTTCAAAAGAAACATTCCGTATGAGTGAAACTGCATGACGGCATTGCCATCGTATATGTCTATGATGAGTCCCGGAAGACCGTCGCCTTCGCCGTTGACTAATCGATACATGGTCGTGTCCGGGTTGTTGACAAGCCCTATGGAACGTCTGAATGCCAATGCTTTTTCGAATTTTCTTTTCCAAAAAGCATAATCTGGAGTGATTTGCTCAAAGCTGAACACACGGACGGCAATCGAGCTGTCGTGATAATGCCCCGTGGCAAGGTATTGGCCGGCATGGTCAAAGACTTCAACCATGTCTCCATTGGCGATGTGGTTGTCCTTGCGGGCTATGGCACCCGAAAATACCCAAGGGTGGAAACGCAAAAGCGATTTTTCCTTGCCTCTCTGTAAAGTTATTTTCTTCATAGTAGATGATTTGCAAAAAACGGACGCGAAAATTAAAAAGTGATGGCGGTATGTCAAGCTGAAATGCTTATTGCGGGCTTTATTTCTTGAAATAACTTTTCCAATAGTTGATATGCCATACGATATGGATAACGGCAATCAGGGTCATGGAAATGCCGAATTGGACGTGGTATAGTTTTACGGTCCACAACCAATCCATCTTTAAGTTATAGTTGATTTGAATGACCAAGAAAAAACCTAACAAACACGATACTAAGGCCGTAATCAGCAGCAGAATGTTCCATATCTTCCGATGAGTTGCTTTTTTCATCTTGTTGGTTTTTACCAATGCGAAAGTAACGGCATACAGACCCAATGTGAGCGCCGATATCAATATGAGGTTGTATGGCTTTTTAGCTTTAACAGGTTCCTCACAGACTTCGTCTTCCGACGTATCCTTTGTGTTTTCCAAATATTCTTCGTTAGTTCCTTCGTCAGAAGAACTGGGCTTTTCGACGATAGATTCCTTAGCAGAGGAAGGTTTCTTACTGCGAATGTCCTTTTTAGAATTGGTGTCGGATTTGGATACGGTTGGTGTTTCTTCGGATGAACTATGGTTGTCTTCAACTGGGGCGGAAAGTCTTCCATGGTCGCAAAATCCATCGCCGTTTTGGTCGATAAAACGTCCGCATCGTCCAGGACAATCCGTGGCTCCGCAATCTTGTTGTACTTGAGCGTACGAGAGTATGGATATACAGCAAAGAAGAATGGTGAATAAATGTTTCATTGGGCTTGAAAAAGGTTTATACGAATGTTGTGCATTAAAAACAGAATCCCCTCTCTGTAGTGGGAGGGGATTGAAACATATAGGGGAAAAGGTTATTCGAAGCTGAGAAGTTCGATTTCAAAAATAAGGGTAGCACCTCCTGGGATGACTCCGCCTGCTCCTTGGTCGCCGTATGCCAGTTCAGAGGGAATGTAGAAGATGAATTTGGAGCCGGTAGGCATCAATTGCAAGCCTTCGGTCCATCCTTTGATAACTTGGTTGAGGCCGAATGAGATGGGATCGCCGCCATTGTTGTCAGTGGAATCAAAAACGGTCCCGTCAATCAGCTTTCCTGTGTATTTGACGGTAACTTTGGATGTGGCGCTGGGTTTATCGCCAGTTCCCATGGTGATGACTTTATATTGCAAGCCAGATTCGGTGACTTTCACGTCAGCATTCTTTTTGTTTTCTTCTAAAAATTTTTGTCCGGCAGCTTTGGCTTCTGTTGCGGCATTGGCTTGTTTGGCCTGCATATCTTGTTGGAACTGCATGAAGATTTCTTGCATTTGCTGGTCTGTGAATTTGTTTTGGCCGGCCATACCGTCTAAAACGCCCTGTTTGAAACTTTCGATGTCTAAATTGATGCCGTCACGTTTTATCTGCGTGCCGAAATTTGCGCCAATTGCATAGCTAACTTTTTGATCTTTGGTCATTTCTTCTTGTGATTTGGCGGACATTACAGCACCTGTCATAAGGAGGCAAAGTCCGATGGTTAGTAATTTTTTCATTGCAATATTGTTTTTATAGATGTTTTCCAAAAAGGCCGCAAACGTACATAAAATATTTGATTTTCGGACAATTTTTTTATGTACGTTTGCACCTCTAAAAATTTAAGAATAGAATAATGCCCTATACGAAAGATTTGCTGGCTGTCAAACCGACAGAATTTTCGCTGGCACCCGGACGGATGCTGATTTCCGTACCTTATTATAACGATGCCTTTTTCAATCGTTCTCTGGTGCTGCTCACCGATTACGATGAAGAACAATGTGCTGGGCTTATTCTCAATTACCAGCTTGAATATACCGTTAATCAATTGGTGGATGAATTGTTGGTACCGTCACCGATGTATGTGGGAGGCCCCGTTTTGCCATCCGCCTTATTCCTACTGCATAATTTTGAGCGTAGCACGGCTTCTTCCAAAATCCTTCCCAATATTTATGTGGGCTATGATAAGGTGCTGTTGGCTTTGATTGAACAAAATGCCATCCCGACATTGAGATACAAATTCTTTATGGGATATGCGGGTTGGAGCCCCGGACAGTTGGAAGGCGAACTCCGTAAAAATATGTGGGTTGTCGGAAATCCGACACCCGATTTGGTCTTTAATACAGAGGCAAAAGATATGTGGCCTATGGCCGTTCGAATGTTAGGGCACGAGTATGCCCATTGGCTGAATATTCCCAAATACATCAATTTGAATTAGAGTATGAAACGATTATTACTGGTTATTTCATTATCTTTTTGCTCGCTTTGTGTGTGGGCGCAGACAATAAGTGCTGTCGGGCAATTTGCGGGCGGTGTTCGCGGTGGTGCTATAATATCGCAAATTTCAGGGGATAACCTTTCCGGCTTTCACAAATTGGGCGCCACGGTAGGCGCGTATGCTCATTGTACGGTTTTGGATAATCCGAAATTTAATATGAAAATTCAGATGGAGCTGGATTTTGTGATGAAAGGGAGCCATTCCTATACGCCTCCCAAACAGGTGGCCAGCTTGACTGGAAAATATGCGTTGGAGCTGGGTTATTTGGAAGTCCCTGTCTTGTTGAAAATGCGTTTTGCCCGGATTACCTTCCGAAATAGCAGCGATTTTGATTTTGAGGTAGGACCGGCTTTCGGCGTGAATATCTACCACGTTGAACGGGATATGTATGGCGTGATTCCAGGTCGCCCGGACTTTTCACGTTGGGAACTGTCTCTCATGGCAGGTGTTTCCTATATGTTCAAAGAACATCATGGTATCACTCTCCGTTATTCCAATTCCATATTGGCTGTCCGAATTCCGAATTGGGCGGTTAATCGACGTATTACCAAACAATATAATTCGGTTATTTCGTTGACGTATTCCTATCAATTTTAAATTCTTCTTCCAAATCCCAGAAGGCACGTACGCGGATCTCTTTTCCATATTGGATGATGGCTTCCGGCTGTTGTTTGGTGTGGTAGTTTCCTGTATCCCAATGCCCGTTCCCGTTTTCATCGTGAATGATTCGGATTTGGTAGGTTCCTGGATCCACATGTGGGTAGTTGATAGTAATACTTCCCTGTAATATATCTTGCTGAATCAACGTGTTGCCCATCCATAATTGGGCAATGAGGGGGTAAGAGATGTCGGACAAAGTATATTTCATGATGATGTTGCCGTAGTCTTTTTCCGATTGCGTGGTGAACGTGGATTGGATGGTGTCGTTCGTTAGTCCGTTGTACCCTTTGAATGTGTTGCGGGGAACCATCAGTGTGTATTTCTTTTTTCCGTCCAATGGGTAGGGAATAGGCACTTCCGTAGTGAATGTGTCCGATATGGTGATGGCGATACGGGTGGAGTCTTTTTTCCCTTGTCCATAAAGAAAAACATAGCTGGTGTCAGTAGGTTGAATAGGGTAGGAGAATTGAATCGTCAGGGGTTTGTAGAAGTGGCCTTCGTTTTTCAACGCGGCATGCAGATAGTTCGTCGTTGGCTTTGCCGATGCTCCTCTTCCGGTTGGCTGTTTGGGTTTGAATGGCTTAAGATGCACCGTGTCGTACCGATTTTGAAGGGTGAACACGTATGCTAAAGAATCAAATGACGTTTCTTTCAAATACATGGTCAGAGTGTCTTGGTTGCTTGACCACGTATGAAAAAAATCTGTATTCCCAATGAGAGGGGTGATTTTCAGTCCGTTAACGGGAGCGGAAAATGGAAACAGATAGAGGCCGGCTTCCGGGTTTTCGTAGCGGAGAAGCTTGGGCAAGGTGTCTTTGGCGGTAAAAGCATAAAGAACGATTTCCGGTGTGGATTGACTTGTGTCAGCTATACTGTCTGGGATATCGGCGAAAGATTGCACCATTTCATTCGAAAATGCGATACTTTCGTTGGGCAAATCGTATAGAAAGTTGTTGTTGATATGCTTTAATGCAAAGATTTTATATGTCCCAGGCGTGAGATTTTGAAAGGAAAACGAGCCGTCTTTCTGCGACTTGGAAATGTAGTAGGGTAGTGTCGTTAGCGGAAGGGAATCATAGTCTTCACGATAGAGCATGAGAGTGTAATCGTCCCCTCCCGCTAACGTTAGCGCGTCTTGCACACGCCCTTTTAAGGTAAAGGTGTCGATACAGTTCCCAGTGGAAAAACTGTAGTGGTAGTAATTGAGTTTGTTGTTCTCGTGATAATCCTGAATACAGTTGGAGAAAACCATGTTGTACGTCGTATTGGTGTGCAAGGTGTCTTTGATTTTGACGATGAGGGTCTTCTCTTGGATCTTATATTCGGGTTGATGTTGGAGAGGCGGCGAGATGAGCACGTTCTCGGTAGGATTGTCCAAGGTGAAATATTCGTCCATGGTGATACGAATCTGCGGAGTGGCAAAGTTCGTGCTTTGGTTGGCCGGAACCTCTTTGAGGATTTTGGGCGGCGTGGTGTCTTTCGGACCGCCTACCGGCTCGACGATTTTGGCACAGGCACCGAATAGAATGACTGCTATGGTGAATAATATGTACGGTCGGATTCTTCGCATCGTATCAGAAGTGGGCAATCTGCGTATGGAATCTATTTCAAATCAAATTCAAAAGTGTCGCCCGGATTCTTCTCCACAGGATCCTGACCGAAACGCAAAACAATCATTTTACGCGTGCCGCGCAGTGTGATGCGCTCGTGGTCAATCCAAAGGGCGGTTCCTTCGCGCAATCCGGCTACGGTTTTGTCTTGATTGACTGCAAGATATTCGTTGATACGGATTTGGCGTGTTTCTCCACCATGACGGATGGCATCGTTGATTTCCTCTGGATAGGGGTCAATGTAGTGCGGATTGATTTGGAATGGTACCAAATCCAAGCATTTGAAGCTTTCGGGCATGACGATGGGCATGTCGTTGGTGGTGCATAGAGTGGGGCAGGCCACGTTAGAGCCGGCACTCCAACCAATATAGGGGGTGCCTTCCATTACTTTGCGACGAATGGGCTCAATAAGATGATGACGGTGTAATTCGGCCACCAAATGGAAAGTATTGCCTCCACCAACCATGATAACGTCTGCATTCTTAATGACTTCGGATGGGTTATCAGAAGTGTGGGTGGAGATGATTTTTTTGCCGAATTGGTCGAAAACTTTTTGCACACGTTCCGTGTAGGCATCGTAGCTGTCCGGATATACCTTTCCAGCGATATCTACTCCAGCGTATGGAACGAAAGCGATGTTTTGTGCGCTTTCTTCTAAAAATTCTTTGATGAGCGGTTGACACCAACCTAAGTACGGCTCTTTATAATTGGTTGAATTGCTGATTAATAATAATTTCATAAGGGGGATTTTTAAAGATTAATATTCTAAATTTTGAAGACGTTCTACAACGGAAGCGCGGTCTTCCTTGTAGGTGACGCCAAACCATTCGGCATCGCTGTGTAGCACTTTGATTTGGGCTTTGTCGTTTTGCATCAGGTAGGTGATGGTGCTCGGAATCGGAAATTCTGCCGTGATGTTGTCTTGGTTGTCTTGAAGAAACTCAACAAACAGATCGTCTAAGCAGTTGAAAAAGTCGGGTGTGAACCCCCAAAAATTCATGGATACGGGCTCTGCCCCCGTGAATTTTCCGTAAAGTCCCTCTTCCTGATTCTCTATGCCGTTGTCAGTGTGCCCAATTTTGTGGTTCTCTACGATGGTCTTGAGGTAGTTGTTTTCATCGGTACTGCATACGCCACGCGACACGGTGCCGTTTTTGGAAAGGGTTTTATCCAAACGATATCCGACCATGGCGTATGTAGGAGGAACGGTCGCTGGTTCGTGTTGGAGAAATTCGGACATGACGCGAAAGGCGTCTCTTCCGTAAAAATCATCTGCATTGATGACGGTGAAGGGCTCGTGTATGGCGTCCTTTGCCACTAAGATGGCGTGTGCTGTTCCGTATGGCTTGACACGCTCTGGATTGACTTTGAATCCTTCTGGAAGCATATCCAATTCCTGGAATACGTACGACACGGGTATTTTCTCAAT
>JAZUEE010000298.1:0-3793 GCA_045639985.1 Bacteroidales bacterium | reverse complement strand
GCAGTGGTTCGGGCAGCCCGGACAAATTTGTTGTTCCGTCTGAAATTGCTGAATAGCGAGCAAATCGTTCAGAGAGAGCGGCTGGCTGACAGGTTGTTCCATGGCGAAAAGTGCGCAGCCGTAGGCACCCATCAGTTCTGGAATATCGGAGAAGCGGACCTCTTTGCCCGTGAGTAGTTCGAGGGCACGTACCACGGCGAGGTTCTTGAACGTGCCGCCCTGCACCACGATGTGGTCGCCCAACTCCTGTGTGTTTTTGAGCTTGAGTACTTTGTACAGGCAGTTCTTGATGACCGAGTAGGCGAATCCGGCGGATATGTCTTCGGGAGTGGTTCCTTCGCGCATGGCCTGCTTGACTTTGGAGTTCATGAAGACGGTGCAGCGCGTGCCAAGGTCGTATGGATGCTTGGCTCCGCAGGCAATATGGGCGAAGTCGGCAACCGTGTATCCCAACATTTTGGCAAAAGTTTCAATAAAAGAGCCACATCCGGAAGAACAGGCCTCGTTGATTTCCAATCGGCGGATGGCTTGGTTTTCTACAAAGATTGCCTTCATGTCCTGGCCGCCAATATCTAATATGAAGGATACTTCTGGAGATACTTTCCGTGCGCCCAAATAGTGTGCCATCGTTTCAACAACTCCGTGATGCAGTCCGAAGCCGGCCTTGAGTAAATTCTCGCCATAACCCGTGACGGCGCTGTTGACAATCCGTGGCTGGAAATGGTGCTCGTCGCACGCCATTTTGAAACGCTCCAATGCCATGGTGAAGGCCTGGAAACTATTGCCGTTGTTGGAACTGTAGTCTGTAAATAGTAGTTTCCCAGTGGCATCTAAAACGACGAGTTTTGTGGTGGTGGAACCGGAATCCACACCAACGAAAACATCGGAACTTCGGACTTCTTCAAAAGATGTCTTGGATACAAAGAAGTTCTGTTTTTGTTGCTTCCATTGGGCGAAATGTTCTGGATTCTGAAATAAAGGGGCGAGGCGGTTGTTGAGTAGCAGTGCCTCGTTGTCAATGCTTGTTTGGGTGATGATTTGGAAGAAATCCTCTATGGATAGGATTTCTGTAGAGACGTTTTCAGTCATCAAGGCGGTGCCGAAGGCGGGGATGACGCGTGCGTCGGGAATTTGCACGCAGTCCGCATCGGTCAAGTGCAGATTGTCTAAGAATGTTTTTTTGAGTAAGGGTAGGAAGGCGAACGGACCGCCGCAGAAAAAGACGGGAGCTGTCACGTCTAACCCGCGTGACAAGGTGCCGATGACTTGCAGTGATACGGCATGGAACACGGAAAGTGCGACATCTTCTTTGCTGACGTTGCGGGCCAGTAGGTTTTGGATGTCTGTTTTGGAAAACACGCCGCATCGGGATGCGATAGGGTAGATGGTCTTGGCTTTGGCTGCCAACTCGTTAAGCTCAGAGGTGGTGACGTTGAGCAGTCCCGCGGTTTGGTCGATGAAAGCACCAGTGCCGCCTGCGCAGTTGCCGTTCATGCGGATGTCGGGGACGCGGCCTTCTTCGAAAAATATCATTTTGCTGTCTTCCCCGCCAATGTCTATGAAAGTCTTGGTTTGCGGAAATTGCTGCTTTACCAAAGTGGCGGCGGCAATCACTTCTTGCACGAAAGGCAGGTGCCAACATTCGGCATAGCCCATCCCGACGGAGCCGGTGACAGCGGCACGCACGGTCGCTTTGGAAAATTGGTGTAGTAAGGGCTCAACGGCATTTTTTACCGCCTCGCGGATGTTCATGTTGTGGCGTCGATAGTCAGCGTAAAGTAGGTTTTTGTCGGCATCTATGGCAACCACTTTAACCGTGGTGGAGCCAATGTCAATACCTATGTCGATAGTGGAAATCATCTATATATAGTGCTTGAAAAAAAGGCCGCAAAAGTAATAAAATATTAAGCTAAATGGAATGTGATTTTGATACTTGAAAAATGGAGATGCCAAAATGTTTATGGGATGGAAAACCGAGAAATGTCGGGAGCTCTTTTCCTGTTTGACAAATAAACTTTTTTCCTATTTTTGCCGACTTTAAAAATAGAGCATATTATGGGTGTATCTACACAGATTCTTGGCTTGATAGCCAGTTTGTCATTTCTAATTATCACACACGAATTAGGGCATTTTACATTTGCTAAAATATTTAAAACGAGGGTGGATCAATTCTACCTGTTCTTTAATCCGGGATTTTCCATTATTCGATTCAAACGATTTGATGGAAAGAATCATTTCAAATTCTTTTCCAGTGCGGCACCCGAAGAGTGGGCCAATCATCCTGAAAGTACAGAATGGGGTCTCGGATGGCTGCCTCTCGGTGGTTATTGTGCCATCAATGGTATGGTTGATGAAACTACCAAAGCCAGTGATTTGGACACAGAAATCCATGAATGGGAATTCCGTGCAAAACCCGCATGGCAACGTTTCTTCATCATTATCGGCGGTGTGCTGGTCAATTTCCTTTCCGCTATTATTATATACATTGCTCTTTGTTTTACATACGGTCGTGAATATATTCCCATTGAAAATGCCAAATATGGTTTTGAGTTTTCTGAGGAAATGCAGGCGGTGGGCTTTCAAAACGGAGACAAGATTTTGCTCGTCAATGATTATAAACCGCAGACGTTGAACGATTTTGCCAATGACATTCTTTTAGAAGATGTGAAAACCGTAACCGTGGAACGCGATGGTGCGCAGAAGGTTATCCGCATACCCAAGACACTGCCACGAAAAATTGTCGGTGCCGGTACGAATGTGGCATTCTGCAATTATCGTATCCCATTTGTCATTGATAGCGTCCTGCCTGGCAACCCAGCTGCAAAAGCTGGTTTGCGACGTGGAGATAGTTTGGTTGGTGTGCGCTTTGCGATGGCTGAAACAGCCGATTCCTTGAATGCGCAAACTTCCGACAGCTCTATTTTCTGTTTCTTTGATTATAAAAAAGTGTTTACGGCAAATAAGAATAAAACGCTCGAATTGGCTTATTACCGTGGAGATAGCTTGTGCCATTCCGTTGTTGTGATTGATTCTGTTGGTAATATTGGGGTGTCCTACAAGTTGCCGTATCAGTACTTCGGTAGCGTCACGGAGGAGTACGGATTCTTCCAATCCATTCCGAAAGGTATCGTGATGGGCGTTCACACGTTGGGCGATTATGTCAAACAATTCAAGATAGTCTTTACGAAAGAGGGCTCCACCCAATTGGGTAGTTTCCTGACCATCGGTAGCATTTTCCCGAAAGTTTGGGATTGGGAACGCTTTTGGAATATGACGGCGTTGCTTGGTATCATTCTCGCTTTTATGAATATTATTCCGATTCCGGCATTGGATGGCGGCTATATCCTGTTCATCCTTATTGAAATGATTACTGGCCGCAAACCGAGCGATAAATTCCTCGGTATTGCCAACACTATCGGATTCATTCTTCTTATTTTGTTGATGGTTTATGCGCTGGGACTCGATTTTCATAGATTCTTCTTCAAATGATATTTAGGTTTACAAACCATTTAAAACTCATATCTAAAGACATGCTTCAAACAGAGATTCGCAGATTAAAAAAAGAAAAAAACGCCATTATTTTGGCTCACTATTATACTTTACCCGAAGTGCAGGAAATTGCTGATTTCGTGGGTGACAGTTTGGCGCTTGCGCGAACGGCTGCCAAGACCGAATCAGACATTATTCTGTTTGCAGGCGTGCATTTCATGGCCGAGACTGCCAAAATCTTAAATCCCACAAAGAAAGTGTTAGTCCCGGACATGTCTGCCGGCTGTGTGTTGGCTGATTGCTG
>JAZUEE010000297.1:0-6041 GCA_045639985.1 Bacteroidales bacterium | reverse complement strand
CAGAAGTCCTTGCGCGATATGTGCCGGTTGCCTCTGTACTGGCGGATGAGAAACTCTTTCTCGAGTGGATTAAGATGTTTTGCCATAAAAGTTTTTCCTTTCCGGGGCGAATCGATCCGTATGGTTTTCAGCGCCAGCAGTCCCTCCTTTCGGTCGGGCGAGCCCTCCCTTCAGGAGGAACTGCTTTGTGCCGCAAAAATACTATTTTTTCACCCCTTCGTGTCCACTTTTTTGAGAGCAACAATTCGCCCCAACAATTAGGACCAAATAGGACCAAACTGTCTATTTATCAAGTTTTTATTTTTGCGGCCGAAAAAAATAGACAGTCGGTTCTTTGACACCTTAAGAAAAGAGGAAACCATACCGAAGCGAACACAATCCGCGCCGTGGCGTTGAATACTTTCTGCGAAAAATGTTCAGGGCAAACGCACCAAAATAGGAATAGGCTGAGTCAGAGTGGCTAAAAAAGTATTCGGACGAGGCCGTTGAACTTTTTTCAGTCGAAAGTCACCAAAAATGCGTGTTTTGTGGGAGAAAAAGGCACGACAAAGCCGCACTTGTTGATAATCAAGTGCTTGCAGTGTGGACTCGGATGTCCTTTCCCTTTTCGGGCTGCCTACAGAAGAGAGAGCAGATGCGCCAAGTACTCTCTGTTCAATACGGCCTTGTTCATTTTACGTCTGATGGAGATTTTCTTCTTGCCGTGGTCGTACCCGTCGTTCTTGAGGATGTTCAAAGCCAACTTGCAGAGGGTGTCGAAGTTGAATGCCGCATTGCGGGCCCGCTTGGCATTCAGGTCTTCGCCGAAGTTGACGTCCATTGTCCAGTGCATGCTCTCGACGCCCCAATGCTCCCTGATGGAACTGGAAATCCGTTTACTCTCCGTCAGCGAGGAGATGTAGTACCTGTCTTCGACGCTTTCCTCGCCGGTCTTCTTGTCGGTGCGCGAACTCTGCACCCGGACTATGCTGGAAAGCCCCGCCCACCTATCCGGGTCTGCCAGATACGACAGGTCGTCGGACACGTAGTATTTGCGGACCTCTATTCTTCCGTGTCCGAAGTCTATGGTCTCCTCGCCCTCAAGTCCCGGATGATTGGCGAAGTACCTCTCCACATCGGCGAGCAGGGTTGGCTGGTTCCCCTTCACACTGAGTATGTAGTCGGCCTTCTTCCCCACGATCTTCTCCGCTATTGCCGTCTGGGTGCCGATGGCGTCGATGGTGACCACGTCGCCCTCTATGTCCAGCTTGTCCAGCAGCTTTGGTATGGCCAGTATCTCGTTCTCCTGCTTGTCCTTGCCCTCCTGCCACTCCAGCCCCACCTGGCCTATGACCAGCCCCTTGTCGCTGGCCCACGCGCTGACCACGTGCACGGGGAGCCCGTCCGCGCTCATCCTGCTGGTCAGGCGGATGGTCTTGCCGTCTATGCTGACGGTCTGCCCCTTCAGATCCCCCTCTCCCTCTACGGCAGCCACCCACCGCGGAAGGCACTGCTGGAAATTGTCCGGATCGATTATCTGGAAGAACCTGTTGATCGTGTCGTGACTCGGCACGCCGTTCGACATGTCGAGACGCTCCGAGAGGAAGGGGAGCAGGGCCTCGCCGAAGTCCTCTATGTCCTCCCATCCCCTAAAACCGCACAGCACGGCGGCGATCGAGATGTATATGATGTTGACGGCCGGATGCAGCACCCTGCCCAGCACACGCGGATCCTCTATGTCCGCGAAACTTTCTGCAATCGTATCTTTCATAGGTGTTAAATTATTGATTTGTCGGCAAATATAATAAAAATCAAATATGGTTAACAACAAAATTAGCAATTGTTAACAACTTAATCAAATTGTTGATAACTTTTTGTATCACAGATATTTATATGTATTT
Organism: Bacteroidales bacterium; assembly: GCA_045639985.1. Lineage (GTDB taxonomy): Bacteria > Bacteroidota > Bacteroidia > Bacteroidales > WCHB1-69 > F23-D06. Next base: position 4,161 of record JAZUEE010000297.1, on the reverse strand, counting down.
TGAAGATATTTGACACGCGAATTATTGCCAGAAACAAATTGGAAACACCCAGCCAGCATGATTCGACACATGGTGAAAACGCCGGCTCTCCATTCGCGTCCTAAAAAAATTTGGTGCGTTTGCCCTGTTGTTCACTATTCATTATCCATTATTCACTATCTTTGCGCCCTCATTTAAAATCTTCCATAATGAAAAAAATTCATACTATTGCTCTCGTTTCTTTCTTACTGGTTATTCTGGTATCTTCTTGCAGATGCCATAAGGATCCGGAAAATCCCGCTGTCGTGGTTGCTAATGCCGTAACGGACATTGATGGGAATAGTTATGATGCGGCACTGATTGGCGGACATTGGTGGATGGCTTCCAATTTGAAGGTGACGCGATATGCAGATGGTACGCCTATCCCCGAAGGCGGAGATTCCTATAGTGATACGCTCCCATATCGTTACGCACCCGACAATAACGAAGAAAACATTTCTGCTTATGGACGACTGTACAACTGGGCGGCAGCGATGCACGGAGACCTCCAGTCATACGGACCGGACGCTTTTGTACAGGGTATTTGTCCTGATGGGTGGCATTTGCCCTCACACAATGAATGGAAGACGATGACCGATACGGTGAAATTGAATAAATCTTTCATCAACTACAGCGGTTCTGTGGCTAAGGCGCTGGCCTCCACCGATACTTGGGATAGTACGACTTCCCGTCTGGCTCCAGGTCGTGATATTGCCAAAAACAATGCGACGGGCTTTTCTGCAATGCCGTCTGGATGCTTCAATTTTGGAAATTATGTCGATAAAGACCAATATGCCCATTATTGGACGTCCACACGCGCCTCCGCCACTTCCATCTACGGAGTGGGTTGGAACATTGGATTCGACAAGATGAATGCGTTCTCCAGCGAATCCAGTATGTTCTACGGAATGGCCGTCCGCTGCGTGCAGGACTAACCCATAATTTCGTGCATCGTCTTCACAATCTCCGCGCGGCGGCTGACAGCTCTCTTGTAACGGTAGTCGCCACGGAACCAGAATACAAAACGACGCACGCTGTTGAACAACTTTTTCACTAATGTCTTGCCTCTGAAATAATAAATGACGGTAAGGAGGCACAACACAAACAGAATGGGGATGAGCCACCATTTATTTGTGGTGAATTCGAGAATCAGGGACATAATGATGAACCAAATAGGGTAGGCCACTAACGTCCAAATGGCGAAGTGGAAGGAGGAGTGCAGCATCTGGTCGTTGATTTTCCGAGTGATGAGGAAACTGGCATTGAACGGGATGAGGTAGAGCAGCCATCCGATAATGATGACCGGGTTGAGTAGCAAAGCGAGCAGACTGCGTCCTAAAAATCCCCACAGCGACATTTCCTTGGCAAAAATCCAATCGCGAAGGTTTAGTTTCTCAATAGAGCGGATGTATTGATAGGTGTTCTCCATCAGGATGGCGTGCTTTTCGGGGTCTTCCTGCTCCAACTGCTCGAGTTGCGCCACAATGCGTTTGCTTGCTTCCAACTGGCTGGGAAGATGGTTGAAGGCAACGCCCTCCTTGACTAACATTTCCCGACTGAAGATCTCGCATAGCATCTCGTATTCTTCGTAAAACTCTGAGGTCTTGATGTTGAGCATCAGGCTTTCAACCACCTCGCGGGCGCGGTCGGTCAGCTCCTTGAGCGCGAGGTTTGGATTCTCTTTGTAGGTGTCGTACAAATAAGAGATGTCAATAGGTTCGCCGATGGTCATCACCAATTGGCCCTGCACACTGAAATAGTTGGTGTAGTGGTTGGACATCGGGAGGACATAGACCGGTCCGCTGAAATTTTGTTGCTCGGCAGCGCGGAAGGCCATTCTGGCGTTTCCCTTTTTAAAAGAGCCGAGAAAATGGCGGTCTTGATGTCCAGCCTCTGGGAAGAGCGCGACAACGCCATTGTCATTCAATATGGTGGCGGCTTGGTCGAAAATTTCGTCGTTGTGCTTTACGTCGGTATAGCCGACGTCCTGACGGCGGAATGCCGGCATAATACGCAGGAAATAAAGCCCTTTGGCGGCAATCTTGTTCTTGAAGATGTCTCCGCGCGCGATAAATACCGGATTGCGCTTGTCTTTGGAAAAAGAAAACAAAATACCGAGCGCGTCACTCAGCCCGTTCTGATGGTTTGAAATGGCCACTATGGGCTTGTCTTTCGGAATCCGTTCCCGATGTAAAACATAGAAGTTTCTGTAAAACACGTAATTGTGTACCAATTCTATGTAGGGTCTTAATGCACTGTATTTCCAACTTGGCTTGTGTATATCTTCAAAACTAATCATATTGTTTAGGTAAATAAAGGGCGGCAAAAATAAAAAAATGACTAACGTCTAAAGTCTAAAGACTCTTTGTACGGCTTGTCCTCCATTTTTGTGACGGGTTCGTAGAAAGTAGCAGCCTGATGGCAGGTGGGAAAGGTCTATGGTGATGGTTTCGTCGAAAGTGGAAATGTTGGTCGGTATGGTCCGCCCGTGCATATCGTAAATATCGAGACTCTCAATCAAATTGTCGTGGTTGTCGATATGGACGGTGCCGCTGGTTGGATTGGGATAGACGAAAATGTCGTTCTTGTTCTGATGCTCAAGAATGCCAGTTCCACTAATATGTTGTAGATAAATGGGAATGCGTATGGTATCTGCTCCGTTGATGATGACGGATAATACTGCCTCATAATTTCCGAGAGGATGATTTAGCGGATAAATATGTAGGTCCAAATCCACCTGCTCGTGAGCGTTGACGGAACCGTTATGGGGTGAATACATTTTAGCCCATCCGATCAGGTTGCCTTGAAGATCACTGAGGAAATTCTCATACAAGATGTAGGTGTCTGATTCGTTGAAGAGTTGTATGACTTGCAAGATGCTTCCACTGTTTTGTTCGATTTCGGCATACACGGAATCGGGCCATAAACTGAAGGAAATGTCTTCATTTGTAGGAATAGAGATGTGGTCAATCCAAACGCAGTCTGAACCGCTGTTTACGGATTTGTCTTTGATGTACCGCCAGGTGAGAAGATGCGTCCCGGCTGCGAGGTTTACTTGGTGGCATGTCCAGTCGTTAGTGCCAGACCAGCGCCCTAATTGTACATTATCTACATAGAAATAGAGCCAGTCGTAGTTGCTTTCTGTTGAAGTTTTGAAGTGAAAGGAAATGATATCGCTATGGTCGAGTGTGACGGGAAGACTAATGGAACTACTGTCGTAGTGTGTGATAGTACCGCTGCGCAAACTGCAAAAGCCAGTGTAGGCATTGTTGGAGTCAATGAACCAGCCGACCTGACTGGACTCACCGTACATTTCGGAAGGGATGATTCCTCCTTCAAAATCAATGCTGTTGTCGGTGCCTACGATGGATACAATGCTATGTGAGATACCCAAGTCGGGCGACGAGGGGGATATGGTGACATCAAATGTGCGCCCGTCCGTAAAGGGTTGGTCTGCGTGTATTTGCGCAGTATAATAGAATACCTCATCAGCATAGATGATGTCCTTATGGAAATAGTCGGATACTACGGAAATCCCGGGCTCGTTGGTTTCCAACGAGAAGGAAAAATTTCTCAAATCCATTCCGCTGATGTTTTCCATCGCGAAAGTGATGTCCGCTGTCTCATTCAGGTTAATGAGCTGATTATGGTTGCCATTGTCAGAGATGCTGTAGTCCAAAACTTTGAGGTCAAATGTCTTTGTCTGATAGGTGCGATAGCAGGTGGCTGTTTCGACATTGTTTTGGATGTTGAAGAAGAAGTTCAGAATATGATTGCTGGACGCGAGCGGATTGACTACGCATCCGATGCAGTCGTGCAGGAGGTAGCTGTTGCCGGGTGCGATGTAGTCGAAATATTCCATGCTGTCAATAAACGTCACGTAAGGGTCGGTACAATATACTGTAAGGTCGCAGTTTTCGAACGGAACAGAGCCTCTGTTGTCTATACGGATGGTGAACCACAGTGTGTCGCCGGCGTTAACCATAGTCTGCTCTTCACCTTTGATGAGTATTTCGGAAAAGTACAAATCCGTGTTGACACCCAAAGACGGCTGCGCCCATATAAACCCAACAAGGCTTAAAATGATGAAAAGTATTGTCAGTTTTTTTTGCATAAGCTATATGGTTTCAGGTTTCAGGTTTC
>JAZUEE010000296.1:0-5621 GCA_045639985.1 Bacteroidales bacterium | reverse complement strand
TCAATTCCTGCACCATTTTTGATGATGTCTTCCAAAATTTCGTAATTTTGCGCTTGTGTAAAATTCATTGTTTTTTGTTTTTTATTTTCGCTTTACAAAAATATAAAACTTTGAATTTTACACACTTTTTAGGATAGTATCACACAAACACCATCTTCCCGGGGTTGTAGCCGGCCTCGAAGGAGAACTTCTTTTTGCCGTCGCTGCTGAAGCAATAGATGTCGCCGGTGGTGGCAAAGTCGTGCGCGTCTGCAATATAGACGTCTCCGTTCAACTTGTTGACGGTGATGCCGTACGGTGTCTGGATGATTGTGCCGTCGGTGATGAAGTTCTCGCGAATGATTTCGTCCGTCTTCAAATCCATAACGCTGATGCTTGAATTGCTGAAACTGAAATCGTAGTTGTAGATATAGGCGATGTCACCATGAATGGTTAAGTTGTAAATTTCTTTGTTGTAGGTTTTCACCACCTGGTCGGTGGCGGCATCGATTTTATAAAGGTTGTATGGCACGTCATCGTAGTTCCCGCGCGTGGCAACATAGACGTATTGGTCGTTGTAGTTAATTACGGCACAGGGATTTGTTCCTACGGTTATCGTGCGAAGAAGGGTGAAACTGGCTGGATCGATGACGGACACGGTGTTGTTGTAGGTCGGATAGTTGAGCCCGCCGGAGTTGGCAACGTATAGTTTGCCGTTACAACAGCAGATGCCATCCGGATTGGGACCGGAATGGAGGGTGCCATCAGTTTCCAACGAGGACGTGTCGATGCGTACGATGTCGCCGTCGTAGCAACTGACGAAGGCTTTCCCGCCATAGAAACAGATGTTGCGCGGCTGTTTGCCCGACAAGTCAATGGAACGTAGGGATTTGGCATCGTCGGCACGCATGATTTCCACACGATTGGAATTGTTGATGACCGCATAAAGTTTGCTGCCATATTGCTGCAGATCATTGCCTACATCGCCAAGTCCCCTTTGGTTGGCCTGAATAAACAGGTCGTCGGTAAGGGTGCTGTTTTGAAAGTCATAAAAGGAAAGGGTGCTGTTGTTCATCAAAAAAAGTCCTTCGTTGAGGATGAAGAGCCCTTTGGCGTGGGCGTCAACAGGCACGGGTGGTGGCGTCGGACCCGGCTTGGGATCACAGGAGATGAATAAAAAGGTTAAAGCGGTTAGGCAGAGCAGAAGGGCCTGTCTGCAGATTCTTTGGGATAGTTGTTTGAAATGCATTACCTCGGCATTTAAAAGTGAATAATATGCTTCGGAAAATGGTTTAGGGACAGTGGAATTGCCCAAAGTCACAAACTGCCTATTTCCCGAAGCGGTTAACAACACGCCAAACGGCAGGTCTTCTGACTTACCCCTTTCGGAATGCCTTCCCATCTTGCGACAGTGACGTTTTTGTTCCGAAAACGGATGGGGCTTACAGCAGCGGGTACTGTACAGGAATCGCACCTGTTTCCCTTTCAGGACTTTACAGAAAAAGTCCTTCACCATTTGAACGGCGGCAAAAATACAAAAAAAATCGGATTTTTTTTATTTTTGCAGTTCCAATACGTGGACGCGAAATCTGATTTTTAAAGCATTTATTTTTTTATTTATGAGAAAACATTTACTATTGCTATTTGCACTCTCCTTATTGTTCCTTTCGTGTAATAAAAACGCATACGATTTTTCGCGTTTAGATGGCTTTGATGCGGAAGGAACTTGGGGTTTCCCTCTGGCTAATGCCAAGTACACCATAGAGGATATTTTGGATATGTCGAATGGATGGGAGTATATTCAGACCGATGAAGACAATGTTTTGAAACTAAACTATGTGGTTCAAAAAGATACCATTCTTGAGGCCGATGCTATATTGAACTGCATGGCGGACAAGCATATTGATTATGATGGTTCGTGGTCCATAAACACAGGGGGAATCGCTGTGGGACATGGTTTGTCTGTTGATGTTTTTCATGATACGGTCGAGGTGTCGCTGCCTTCTGAAAACATTATTTTTGAATCCGCTATCGTTAAGGAAGGTGCGCTAACGGTTCAATTTGAAAGCACGTTGCCGATGTTGATAGAGGTGAAATGCTTGGATATCACAAATGCTCAAAGCGAATGTTTGAGTGGCAATTTTGTTTGTGAAAACGGACAGGTGTCCCAAGATTTGGATTTGTCCCATTATAAGATTGAGCCGTACAATGGAAGTAACAAACTCCGTTTTGCCGTAAAGGTGAATGCCCAGTTGCCAGAAGGCCAATTGCCGGACATCACGCAATTAGCATTCCATTTCCACATGCATTCTTTGTCATTTCAGGAAATTAAAGGCCAATTGTCGCCGTTGTCCTCTGCCATTGAAGAGAATTTGCCGATGGACTTGTCCTTTTTGTCTAAATACGCGCAAGGTTCTGTTACGATGTTTCATCCGCAGTTGAAATTGGAAATTAATAACGAACTACCCGTCAGATGTCAATTGGTGCTTGAAAAGGCTGGACTGACGCATGATGGTGTGTTGGTGTCTTCATTTTTCCAGCCAATGCCGGTTGCCATAGACGTTCCGTCTTCCACCAATGGATATCAAGCGGTAGATATACCGGAAATGTCACCGTTGCAGTTGAATACGGCTATAGATAATGTGTGCCTTAAAGGTAGGGTCGAGATAAACCCCAATAGAAGAAAAGTACCCTCTGTGGTGATTCGGGAAGGACAAAAAATCGGGTGCCGCATGAGTTTTGAAATTCCGCTCCATATACAGATGAACCAGTTGTCTTTTAAGGATACGCTGCCGCTGAAAAACATGGATTTGCCAGACGTTCAAGGTGCTAAGAATATGGTCGTCAGAATGCTGATAGAGAATACACTTCCCGTTAATGTGAAGATGCAACTGTATTTTTATGATGATAACAGGCATGAGGTTGTTGATTCTTTGTTCTCTGTAAAACAATGGCTGCGCGGCTCTTTTGACGGGAATCCGATTCTATCCGAATTTTATATTGAGAAAAAAGATTGGGCGACAATTCAACGAATGCTGAATTGTGGCAACATTATCCTTGATGCGCAAGCAGACACGGATGATGAAAAAGTCTCTATCCGCTCTACGCAAGGACTGCGGTTGCGTATGTCCGCAAAATTTGATTTAAATGTTGGTGAATTAGTTGAAAGTTTTTAGTATGAAAAAAATATTACCTGTTATACTATTAGTGATGTTAACGCTACCTGCGGAGATAGTTTTCTCTCAAGGTGTTGATGTGTTGCATTTCATGCGGTTGAACCCATTCTCCATGTACTCTGATCCAACGGCAGAGACGATATACAAAGGATATGTGGCAGTACTTCCGATAAGCAATCTGGGTGTTGACGTGTATAATGACGCGTTGCGTTATAAAGATGTATTTAATGTTGACAATGAGGGCTATCCCGTCTCCATAGATGGGAACAGAATAGCCGATAAATTGAAAAATCGCAATTCACTGACGTTTGATTTGAATACCGAATTGTTAGGATTCGGTTTCAAATGTAAAAACGTTTTTGTCACTTTTGATTGGCGAATCCGTGCCAATATGGATTTGTTTTATTCAAAGGATTTGTTGGCTTTTCCAATCAATGGCAATATGCACTATTTGGGCGAGGAACACCCTGCGGATATGAATATGCAAGTGGGACTTAATGCTTATCAGGAAATTAGTTTTAGCATTCGGCAGAAGCTAAAAGAGAAGTTCACTTGGGGCATACGTCCGAAGTTGCTTTTCGGAGTGGCAAATGTTCGGGTGTCTGATTTAGGAGTGCAGGTCATGACGGACGAAGATGACTATACATTGCGGATGAATGGCAATTTAAGTGCGAACGTCGCAACGTCCCTTCCGCTGTTGTTGTCTCTCGATAAGACAGGAATGCTGTGCCAGTTTGATTGGGAAAATCTTGTCGTGTCGGATTTCTTTAAAAATGTAGGTGCGGCTGTGGATTTGGGATTCCGGTATGAAATATTGAAAGGATTGTCGGTCAGTGCCAGTGTGATGGATTTGGGTGGCATTTTTTGGAAAACAAGCCCTAAACTTATTCAGGGCGGTTTGACCGATAATGGTCGCTATTTTGATAACGGCGGCATTCTCTTTGACGGTATTACAGAACAAGATATCGCTATGCTGAGAGATGAAAATGCTAGACAAGGTCTGGTGGATTCGTTGATGGGCTATGTGGATTTGAGTACAGAGCAGATGTCTGGTTATTTTTCAATGCTGCCCACTCGTATGATGTTGCAAGGTGATTATGAAATCAACAAAAACCATCGGGTAAGCGCGGTCCTACAAGGCCGTTTGGTGAATAAAAAGTTCATACCATCGGCAACATTTGTCTACGATTTGAATATCTCTCGTTTTGTGGATATTTGTGTGGCCTATACGCTGCAACGTAATTGTTATGATAATGTGGCTTTTGGACTTGGCCTTAATTTGGGTCCTTTGAATCTCTATGCCGGGACAAACAATGTGGTTTCATTGATAGATTACCGAAACTGGTCCAGGGCAAGCGCCTATGTTGGACTGGTTGTTAATTGGGGCCATTTGAAAAAGCCGACAGAATAGAGGTCTTACCATTCCACCGCGAACTTCACATTCAGCAGTCGGCCCGTCAAGTAGTTGGGAACGGCGTGTTGAAGGTTGTGGATGTCGTTGATCCAGAAATAGGATGATACATTGTATGTGCCTAAAAGATTTAGGACTTCCACATAGATGCCGGCGTTTTTGATACTGCGGATGAATGCGGATTTGTTGCGCAGACGGTCGCGACTTTGTTCCAAAAGCATGAAGGAGAAGCCCATGTCCACGCGGCGGTACCAGGGCGTGCGGAGGGTTCGATAGTAGGCCGGCGCATTTGGAGCGCCAAAAGGAAGCCCGGAGGCGAACACGAAGTTCAAATGCACACGGAATTGCGGATATCCCGGGATGTGATCTTGGAAAAACAGGTTGAAGGCAACTCTCTGATCGGTGGGGCGGGGTATGTAACCGGGCTCTATTTTGTTGCCATTCTCATCGTAATAGAAGTCTCCGATGATGTCTTCGGCCGTTTTCATCAGCGATACGGAGAACCAGGATTCAAGGCCTTTGATGAACTCTCCGCTGAGCTTCATGTCAAGGCCGGTGGCGTAGCCCACGGCGTCGTTCTCGCCGCTATAGACGATGCGGACATTGTCAACGGAGTAGGAGATCAGGTGGTCCATGTATTTGTAGTAGGCCTCTGCGGTGAATTTGAACGGGCGTCGCCAAAGTTGGAAGTTGTATTCCGCCCCTGCCACGATTTGATAGGAGCGTTGGGAACGGATATTCGGGTTGAGCGTGCCGTCGGCATAGCGCATTTCGCGGTAGAAGGCGGGTTGATAGTAGAGGCCTGTGCGAAGGGTGAATATCCAATCGTGTTCCCAGTGTGGGTTGTAAATGAATGCCAAGCGCGGGGACACGGTGAATTCTTTTGGCGTGTAGGTCCAGTAATGGAATCGAAGTCCGGCGTTGAGCATGAAGTGCGTCATGCTGTCTCCGTCAATTTTCCAAAGGTTTTGGATAAATCCAGTGAAGCGGAAAGTGTTAAGTGCGTTTGCGGCGGAAAGGATGTCGTTGTCGTCAAAGGCAAGAATGCGGGAAGG
>JAZUEE010000295.1:0-11956 GCA_045639985.1 Bacteroidales bacterium | reverse complement strand
AGCATTTCCTGCACCCATTTGATGCCGTTAAACCAGACCAAATCAATACTGCCGGTTTCGTCCTCGAATTGTGCGGTAAGGCGCTTGGCACGCTGCTGCCCAACAATCTGTGCGCCTGTGATGCGCCCGCGCAACTGTATGTAGCTGCCATCTTCCACAATATCAGTGACATGATATACATGAGACTTGTCAACGTGACGATACGGATAGTAGTATAACAGATCCTGAAATGTGCGGATATCAAACTCTTTTTGAAGGACTTCCGCTCGCTTGGGACCGACTCCTTTTAAAAATTCTATCGGGGTTTGTAGGATGTCGCGTTGCTCTGTCATCAATGGTCAGTTTTAGGATGGCAAAAATACACTTTTATTTGGGAACTGAGAATGGAGGTTTTCAGGGTACATTATCGCATAAACACATTATCGTATTACCGCATTATTTTTGTACATTTGCCGCCGTTTTGAAAACACTCGTATATGAATGATTTATTGGAGAAATTAGAGCAGATTTATCAACGCTGGCTGCAAATTGGAGAAGAAATCACGCAACCTGACGCGATGTCGGATATGAAGAAGTTCATCAAGATGAGCAAAGATTATAAAGATTTGCAAGCGGTTGTTGATGCGTACAAAAAATATAAAGATGTGATTGGCAACATTGCCAATGCCAAAGATATTATAGCCAACGAGAAGGACGAGGAGTTCCGCGAAATGGCAAAAATGGAATTAGATGGATTTGTGGAAGAAAAAGACAAATTGGAAGAAGACATCCGTTTGTTGTTGCTTCCTCAGGATCCTCAGGACAGCAAAAATGCGCAGATGGAAATTCGTGCTGGTACGGGTGGCGATGAGGCCAGCATCTTTGCCGGCGACCTCTTCCGTATGTACCAGCATTATTGCGATAAGAAGGGCTTCAAGATTGAGGTTATTTCAATGACGGAAGGTACGGTAGGCGGTTACAAGGAAATCGTGTTTGCCGTAAATGGCGATGGCGCTTACGGCATTATGAAATATGAATCGGGCGTGCACCGTGTACAGCGCGTGCCGCAAACCGAGTCGCAGGGCCGTGTACACACTTCCGCGTCTTCTGTGGTGGTGCTGCCCGAAGCTGACGAATTTGACGTTGACCTCAAGCAAAGCGATATCAAAAAGGAAACATTTTGCGCCTCTGGTCCTGGCGGACAGTGTGTCAACACGACGTATTCCGCCGTGCGTCTGACACACATCCCTACGGGCATCGTGGTTTCTATCCAAGATGAAAAGAACCAGATTAAGAATTTGGAAAAAGCTATGCGTATTTTGCGTACCCGCTTGTTTGAACGTGAATACAAAAAATATTTGGACGAAATCGCTTCCAAACGTAAGACGATGGTTTCTACCGGTGACCGCTCTGCTAAGATTAGAACCTACAATTATCCGCAAAACCGCGTCACGGACCACCGTATCAATTTCACGATGTACAACCTTGCCAATTTTATGAACGGCGATATAGAAGAGGTTCTCCAAGCACTACAAGTTGCAGAAAATGCTGAAAGACTGAAAGAAGATATTGTCTGAAAATTGTAAATTATGGATACTCAGATGATTCTTAGCACGCCAATACGCCAATTCCTAATTTGATGCCGAACCAATAGGCGTTGAGGATGCGGTTGCGCACATTGTCATTTACGCTAAGATATTCTGTATTGTCATTATAAAATAAGGATGATTTAGATGTCTGCTTTAGCCATTTGTATCCGCCGAAAGTAGAACCGAAGGTGAGACCCATGGATAAACGCAAACGATTGAAGAACAGATAATCATAACCGAATTCGGCCTTCAAACCGAAAATGGAACCTTTCCCATCTTTTCCTATACGAACATATCCATATTGGGCAGATTCCTCTTCTGGAACCTCATCCCAATGCTGAAGAAGATCTGACAAAGGTTCATTGCAAGCATAATTATAGAAAAAGCCGTCAAATGTGAATTTGAAATAGTAGCCCATCGGCGCTTTGGTATCGCCAATATATTGTTTGTAGAAAACATTGAATCCGTGGGCAACCATTTTTCCGGTAAAAGTATAATTCTCCAAATAGGGAGAATCATCATGCTCAAAATAGCGAGTAAGCATTCCTCCAATTGGCGTGTTGTAGTAATTATAGCCAACCCCCAATGTTCCCTTTTCCCAAACAATAGCTTCCACATTGGGAGAAAGGAAATAGTTCAACCCAAGGTAACGTTTCGTATGTTCACTCTCAAAATGAGCATTCAACGCTTCCGACATCGGATTCGGATTCTTCCACGAAGGCGACAGGGAACCTTCCATGTTGAACAGGACGTGTCTGCCCAAGTATCCGGGATTATTTTGTGCACCGGCAATTCCGACCAGACATATACAACAGAGTAATATCAGCAATTTCTTCATCATTTTCCTTTTACAAATTTATACAGTTTCTCATACATAAAGGAGTTGACGTATGCTTCGCTCATCGCGGAAAGTTTACTGTCGTGACCTGACGCAAGCGTCTCTCCCGTTTCAAAATCGGTGATCAGGAAATACATGTCTGTGCTGTAGCGCGGGAGGGCAAAAGTGGTCAAAGTGAAAGGTAATATATACGGGCAGAGCGCCGTCAGAGCCAAAGCATTGGTTTTATTGATGCTGACAAAACGAGCGGGGGTGCGCTTCACTGCCATTACGCACACTTTCGTCGTTCCGGCTAAATCAAAGGCCGCATTTGTATTGGCAACTTTCGGATAGGCCATTGAGATGCCGCCCGACTGCTCGTATTCGCGCATACGTTGCTGCAATTGAGTATAACCGTTATATTGATTTGTTGAGAAGTTGCAAACATCTTTTGGCTGAAAAAAAACAGGATTCATACGCATGCGGCGTGTACCGGTGGATATGTTTTTTGCCAATCGCTTCGCATATTTTTCGCTGGCTTTAGTTTTGATCCCATGTCTGCCTATCACAAAATACTGCGGATCAGCTATGATGATGGAAGAATCCTCAATTGCTTTTTTCTTGGTCACGATATCTAAAATCTGTTCGTCTTCGGCTTCGGCAATCACCAAATTCATGGCATTGATAAAATCAGGGTTCTGATGAATATCCACTAACATAAAGTTCGCCGTCTTGAACTTGGATGTCGGGATTATCTTGTTGATTTGATTCTGCTGTTTGATTCTGTCGTACTTGTTGACAGAAGAATCCATAGGCGTGTTGTTTTCCACCACGATGGAATCTGGATTCGTGCCCATCGGATAGTCTGAGAAATCGTTATACTTCATTTTGTTTTTTACGAAGATGTCTTTCAGAAGATCTTTTATGACAGCCTCGTAATAATCATTGTTGGAAGATCTCTCTTTTGCTTGCCAGGCGGCGCGCAAAGCCAATAGGGAAGCTTCAGGGCGGGAAAGTTTGGATAAGAAGTAACTGGTCTGCTGCATCTCTCCTTCAACTTTTTTATATGGTTGGAGCGCATCACTGCTTTGACCATAGTTTTTATGTTTGGAGAAGCCGTAAAGTGCCGCCACAGTTACCTGTTCCAAGAAAGCGTTGTTCGGGTGGGCTCGGCGCAGTACGTACGTATTGTAAAATGCCTGGTCGTATTCGTGCTCTGTGAGGTAGTAGTTCAAGCACTCGAAACGGGCCAGTTCGCGAACCTCATTGAATAGTGCTTCAGACTGCACAAACGTGGCGCGGCCGTCGTCTGATTTGCCGGCAATAAGGACATTTGCCGCCGCACGGCGCTTGGCAATGTTGGGATGCGTGAACAACGTATCGACCATATTGTCACGGTTCGAAATTGTTGCCACGTTGGCCAGATAATAGTTGCTCGGGAATTGATAGAAATCCGTTTCCACCATATTTTTTGGGAATGGAACCTCATCAAACGGGAGGTCGGAATATTGCAGTACGTCAAAAACGCTCATCATGGCCGTATAGCTGTAACCTGAGTTCGGGAAATAGCGTGTCAGCGCAATGCGGTCAGCGGCTGATTCCTGCTCTCTGGAACGATTCTGGTATTTTACGTAATAGTCGAGCAGATTTTTATCCTTAAGCGTATCCTTTTTGCCAGATGGACGGTCGGCGTGCTTCTCCGCAAAATGCGCAATTTCGTGAGCCAACACAAAAGCCAACTCGCTCTCGTTGGAAACCTGTGCCAGAAGACCCAAGTTCACCAAGACAAGACCGTTTTTGGTCGCACACGCATTGACCTCCGGAGATTTTACGATGTAGGCGTGGATTTTGGAACGCAACACGGCATCGTCTTTGAGCAGATTGTCAATCACTGTGTTGACATAGTCGTTCAACTTTGTGCCATACAGGATTTTGCCCTCCATAACCATTTTACGTAAGAAGACGTTATAATCTGTCATCTCCTTGTTGTTCCGGAGGATTTTCTGAAAGTCGGACGGCATCTGGCCATAGGATTCCAAATTGGTAAACTGGTCAATGGAGGTTTGCGCTTTGGTATGCACCACATAGGACATCATACCTATTGTCATCAGCAAAAATAGTGTTAGCTTTCTCATTATTATTGCATTATCTGATACAAGCACAGTACGTTTCAAAATGATATTAAAGCTCTACTTTCAGTTTGGAGATATTGGTGTTTTTGCTGTCGAAGTCAATGACAATGAATCCGTCATCTTCAACAAATAGAGGGGCGGATATGGTGTTCTTAGAAGATTTGGCATCTAAGAGTTTGGTGGCATCGCCCATGCCTTTAGAGTCAATAGTCACCATGGAACAACAATATTTTTTCATACCGGTAAGTATTCTTTTGAATGGGACTCCGGATTTTCCGTTGTAGTTGTCCACATTGTCAGGAAATAGCACGTAAATGTGGTCGTTGGCAAACAACGGAGTGAAGGTCGTTGTAGCAAATCCACTCGCACTCATAGCTTTGTTGTCGTACCAGTCGGTTTTGGTGATGTCTCCCTCATTGTCAGCTTGTGTGAGCATGATGTTTTTGGTGAAGAAATAGGTCGTTGTCATGCCGTTTGGGTCGCGAATAGTGATGGTGCTTCTCAATTCGCCGAGGAGGGCGGTAGAACCATCTGAGAATTCGTAAAGTCCCTTTGTGCGGACGCTGTATTTGTCGTTGGATTGGTAGCCTGTCAGGACGCCTCCGCCAACCACTTTGTCGAAATAATTTTCTGGAAATTCCTGTTGGCTCAATTTTTTGATAGAGGAACTTTTGGAATCGTAGGTTACGATATAGGAACCGTCTTCGTTTTTCTTGAGGGATGATTGACTGTAGCCGCCAACATATACATTCCCGTTTTGACCCACTATCATGGTGCCATTTGAGATGCTGAAATTTATGTGCTCACTTTGGGAAGTGATGTCGTTTTCAGTGATTTCAAAAATGGTGATGGCTTCGTCTGAACGCTTGTTTGAGGATTCCTCATTGTAGGAATATGCGCCGGCATAGACTTTCCCGTTGTTGTCAATGGCCATGTCAATAACGCCGAAAGTTTGGTTCGGCACATCCAAGTTGATGTCGTTTTTCCATAAAAGGTTGCCTTGGTTGTCAAAGGTAATCAAAATACTGCCTTTGAACTCTCCCTTGCGTTGGGATTGCAGCAGGCAGATCATACCTTTGCTCTTGTCGGGGGAAACGGAAGTGGCAATGCTGAGGTTGTCTTTTTTCTCGTAAGGTACGGAAACGATTTGCTCGGGATTCCATGTGGGCTTCTCCTCTTTGGAAACGAGGTTTGAATACAGTGTGTATGTTTTATTCTGCTTGCTGTCTGTGATATAGAACGCTACCACGCCGTCAGGACCTTCAAAACTTCTTAAAAAAGTGTATTTGTCTGGACGAGGAAGGGTTGCCGTGGTGACTTGGTTGTTGTTGGCATCGATGGTGAAAATGTAGTCGGTGCATTGGCCTTTATTAGGACCGCTTTCCAGATCGGCGCTGTAGATGATATGTTGGCCGTCAGTACCCTCATGCGTGCGAGAGACTATATTATATGCCATTAGTTTTTTTCTAATTCCAGTCTCGATAGGCGTTAGGGTTTGCGCCATAGACATTGTGATAATGCATAACAGAGATGCAACAAGTAAAATTCTTTTTTTCATATTGGAAAGATTTAATTGTTAATTCAAAAGGATGGCAAAGATAAAAAAATATGATTACAAACTGAAATTAATAAACTAAACGGTTTTAAGCCTTAAAAGCATAACCGTTCCAACCTTTAATCGATAGGAACGGTTTTTTCAGAAGGTAGATTCAAGATTATTTACAGTTGTAAAAATCTGGGAAACCAGACTCTTCGTTTAGTTCGGCTTCTTTAGCTTGGCAGTCACTCTTGTTCATAGATTCGTCTTCAAAGACAGGCATCATGTGAGTCACATCCGTTTTAAGATAGCAATGACATCCTTTTCCACAAGAGGAGCAGAGACCTGCCAACAAAATGACAGAAGCGCACAGTACAAATAATTTTTTCATAATACTCTGAAAGACTTCTTGTTAATAATAATATTGATTGAAAAACGGCAGTTCATTTTGCGGAAGTCTTATAACACAAAATCACCGCCGATTTTATCAAAGGTCAAAAGTGATACCGAATCCTGAGGACGTGGCACCAACCGTGAATTTCGAAGGTGTGTACGACATATTGCCTCCCGATCGGAACCTACGGGCCAGGCGGCGGCAAGTGTCTTCGCCTCCATTCGTATATACTATGGCATATCTCAGCAGGACGGCTGCCGCACTCGTTCCAGCAACGAACATAATGAATCCTATGGTTGAGGGTTTCTTCAATCCCAATTCGGCCAGACCGCTTGGAAAATTTGTGTCAAACCAACTGGAATAGAGACCTACGGACGTTTCATATAACCCCCACGCTGAAATGCCGACTGCACCTATGCCAAAAATCCACATAGGAATAGATTTCAACTCGTTTTTCCTTGCTTTTTCATAGTCCGCGTAATCATTTGGAGAGAAGAGTTTTTTCAAATCCGTGTTATCCAATTTCACCAGACTATCGGCAGCAGACAGATAGAAATGTCTTTTCTGGTATTTTAGAGTACCCTCTCCTCGGTCTGCACAAAACGCAGCAATCAGGGCGTCCTTAGTCATCAATTGTTCAATCCTGGTGGAATCATACATATAAAGAGTATCGTATGTGATTTCTTCTTCATACAGATAGACCGTGTCCTGATGTCCCTGAACAGGCTGCTCCACCTGTCCGAACAGCGGAAGGCCGAGCATCATCAATATGAAAAACAGAACAATTGGTACAATATTTATAAGTCTCATATTCTTCTTGTTAACGTTCACTGTTTGTGACTTTTCCTGATTTAGGTTGACAGTTTTGGGCGGGTTAAAACTAAGTTAGTTGACAACGAACCGTAAAGGTTTACAACCGTCCTATAAAGGTTGTCATTCTTTTGCAGCCGCAAAAATAATCTTTTTATTATACACTACAACGTCTGCAACTGCCGTCGCGGAGGCCCCCTTCATTTTTTTGCGACAAGTCTTCCAAAGTCGCTTCTGCACACCTGTCTGGCCGGCATGGACCGCTGACGGTGTCTGCATGCCGAGGCTCATGTTGTCTTTCACCACCACGGTCATATTCTTTTTGCGTATGACTTTCTTAATTACTACGGGAGGTGCAGCCGGTTCGGGAGCGTCACTGACGGAATCGGACACGGTCGTCTCCTTAGTTAAAAATTCGCTTGGACGTTGTGTGGCGTTAGAACCTGTTTGTACAGGAACCATAATTTCCGTGGGGATAGTATCAACGCCTGTTGACAGCGTATCCTGTTGAACGAACGATGTTTGAGGCGATTTTTCGGACGGGGAAGCGGTCGGCTTGTGCAGTTCGACGGCCACCATTGTGCCGACTACGGCGGTTGTCGTGCCAATGGCCAAGGTGATGCTGACCGTACGCAAGCCGATGGATGACAGTAGTTTCACGTTGCCGGCCGCAGTCGCCAAATGCGCGGTAGAAAGCGAGGCAACGGGCTGAATGGCAAAACCAGCCATCTGGTGCTGACACCATTGGTCAATGGCGGACTTGCCAAGTTTCGGTAATATTAGCAATAGAGCCATCATCTGTCGTTTCCTGTTTTGCGTTTTGTTGAACAATATCTGTTGCAGTTTCTTGCGCGCGCGTGCCAAATGCGATTTTGACGTGTTCTCTGAAATCCCCAACTGTTCTGCTATCTGCTTGTGCGTGAAGTGGTCGAATACATATAGATTGAACACCACGCGGTGATGCTCCGGCAGCTGTCCGACGGCCTCCACAATCTCCTCTTGCGTGAAATCGGCCTTTCGGATAGTCTCCATCATATCTTCTTCAGATATTTCATCGGGTACGTCGGGTATGTTTTCCAAGACTTCAGCCGGAACGTTGTTTTTTTCCCAACAATTATTATCTCTCAGATAATGGAGGGCAGTATTCGTCGTGATGCGCATCAGCCAAGCGTCAAACCGACCCAAACCCCGAAGGTGATCTGCTTCTTCGATAGCCTTGAGGAAGGCATCGTGGGCGAGATCTTCCGCGATTTCCCGATTTAACACGTAACGATAGCATACTCCAATCATCTTTCCGATGTTCTGCCGGTATTTTCTAGTCCAAAAGGCGGTAGAATTCATAACACGTGTATAATGAAGATACAGAAAATGCAAATGGTTGCAGTGGGAGTGAATTTTTTTGTTAAGATATTAATATTGAATAACTTGTTTAAAGAGAAGCCAAACAATGTATAACATTCCTATAGTAAAAAAATAACATCAAAAAATCATACTGCAAATGAAAAATCAGGGGAAGGGATTTACAGTTTGGATGCGTCAATCGGGAAGATGAGGTCGCTGTTTTCGGCGCCGTGCAGCATACACTGGTCGCAGATAGTGAGTTCGCCATTGAGACGGCGTTGCACCATGTCGCTGAGGCGGTCTTTGAGGGCGGGGATTTCCACGTAATGGCAGATTTCGTTGGCGAAGGCGAACATCAGCAGCTTGCGGGCACTTTTTTCACCAATGCCGCGGGAACGGAGGTAGTAGAGTGCCTCATCGTCCAATTGGCCTATTGTTGCGCCATGACTGCACTGCACGTCATCGGCATAGATTTCCAAGAAGGGCATGGTGTTGATTTTGGCTTTGTCGGTGAGCAGAATATTGCGATTTGTCTGGAAGGCGCTCGTGTGCTGTGAGTCGGGGCGTACCACCACGTGGCCGTGGAAGAGAGCTTCGGCTTCATCGTCCATTATGCCCTTGTAGAGTTGGAAACTCTTGCAATCGGGAGCCACATGGTCAACTTTGATGTGGTTGTCGCAATGTTGCATCTTATCTACTAAGTAGAGCCCATACAGCTTGGTTTCGGCAAATGGTTCGTTGAGGTTGACGTGTATGTTGTTGCACACATATCCCGCATTGAACGTGATGGCGTTGGAGTGGAAAAAGGAGTAAGCTTTCTGATTGACGAAGATATGATGGAACAGCAGCGAGCCGGCCTCTTTGTTTTCAGTTTTATAATAATGTAGCTTGGCGTTTTCAGACAGGGAGATTTCCGTAACGATGTTGAGGAATGTCTTGCCGTAACGTGTGGAATCATCGCATTGGATGACGGAAAGCTCGGCGTTGCGCCCCATATTGATGACGTGTCTGTTCTGCACTAACAAATCTTCGCGGGAGTTGATAAGGGAAACAATTTGGAAAGGTTTCTCCACTTTCACATCATCGGGAACATAGATGAAAATGCCGTCGGTGAATTGCGATTCGTTAGAAGCGGTCAGTTCGTCCTTTTCTTCTGGTTTCTGTTGAAAAAGACAGGGTTTTACCAATTCGGGGCATTGTGCGAGGGCGGCTCTCAAACTGCCGGCAATGACGCCGTTTCCGTAAGTGGTCAATCCATGGGATTCCTGCACATACCAGCCGTTCAACATCGGCAGCATCACAGAACCCATATTGCTGACCTGGCATTTGAAGTATTCTTCTACCGGACGATAAGGGTCGGGCTGTGATTGGATGGAGTATTGGCTGATCTGGTTGCTATATTCTGAAAATGAATTCATTACACTAATTTACCTTGTTCGTACTCTTCTTTAATCCAGTCATAACCGCGCTTCTCGAGTTCGAGAGCAAGTTCCTTCGGACCGGATTTTACGATTTTACCGTCAAACAACACGTGTACCACGTCGGGTACGATGTAGTCAAGCAGGCGTTGGTAGTGCGTGATGACAATCGTGGCATTGTCTTTGGTTTTGAGTTGGTTTACCCCATTGGCCACAATGCGAAGGGCATCGATATCAAGGCCGGAGTCGGTTTCATCGAGGATGGAGAGCATTGGCTCAAGCATGGCCATCTGGAAGATCTCGTTGCGCTTTTTCTCACCGCCGGAGAATCCTTCGTTGACAGAACGGGTGCTGAGTTTTTCAGTCAGCTCAACCACTTTTTTCTTTTCGTTCATCAATTTGAGGAATTGGGCACCGTTGAGAGGGTCAAGGCCGCGGTATTGGCGTATCTCGTTGAGTGCGGTACGCATGAAGTTGGCGATGCTCACGCCCGGTATCTCCACAGGGTACTGAAAACCAATGAAGATGCCTTCTCGGGCACGGTCTTCAATGGACATATCCATAATATTCTTACCTTTGAAATAGATGGTGCCTTCCGTCACATCGTAACCGTCTTTGCCTGCAACTACGGAAGCCAACGTGCTCTTACCCGTGCCGTTAGGCCCCATTATGGCGTGTACTTCTCCTGGATTGACTTCCAAGTTCACGCCTTTTAATATCTCTCTTCCCTTAATGGAAACATGTAAATTTTCTATCTTGAGCATAGTGCGAATTTTGAGGGCGCAAAAATACGAAATTATGTGTTAATGTGACAATGCCCTGAATGTGATAATTGGCTTCGCGGACAATGTGTTTATACATTCTTGTATTCGCCCGTTATTTTTGTATTTTTGCCGCTCACTAAAACCATGACGCCTATGTTTACAACGTACTCCGCTTCTGCCGGCTCTGGCAAAACCACCCATCTTGTGGCAGATTACATTTCCTTATGTATCAAAAACGACAGCCGGCATATTGACAGTGTGGTGGAAAGTGGACAACATAGTAGCAATACTTTCCAAAAGATTTTGGCAATTACGTTTACCAATAACGCAGCTGCGGAAATGAAGAAACGTATTGTGGAAACTTTGAACGAATTTGCCTTCAAGCCGAAAAACGAACTGAAAGGCAGCTTTGCGGCCATCTATGGGATTGTGGTAAATAATCTTTTCCCCAAAACATTACCGGATGAACCTCTGTTGGAATCCTTTATGCGAAGCGAGTCGTTGGAATTGTTGAGAAGCATTCTCTATGATTATGCCCGCTTTACCCTTACAACCATCGATAGCTTTTTTCAACGGGTTATCCGCTCCGCCGCACTCTATCTGAATCTCAATCTTAATTATTCCGTACAAGTCGATCTCAACGAATTTTATGTGCAAGCCATTGACCAGCTGCTGAATGAGTTGTCGGTGGGCTCAAAGCTCGCCACGCGTTTGATCTTCATGCTGAATAATAGTATGGAGGATACTGGAGGGCTGAATGTGGATAGAGAATTGAAAAGTGTTCTCGAAATTCTTTACTCGGATGCGGAAAAAAACTACGCCTATCTCGAGAAATTAAAAACGCTTGATACAGAGGAATTCAAGAAAATCATTGTTCAGTGGCGGCAGAATATCAGCCAGATTCCGGATAAGTTAAGATCTGAAATCGAGCCCATCGCGAGGATTGGGGAAAGCCATGTCCAACGGCTGAACGGGTTGTCGTTTCAAAAACCGACTTTGGGCAAGTGGTTTACCAAAGTTTTGGAGGACCCGATTGGAAACTATGTGGCCGATATAGATTCTTTCCGAAGGGAAGACGATGGAAGTTTTTTTCGTAAAAAGACGCTTGCTCCAGATGAGCAGTTATTAGCCGATGAGGTGATGCCCGAGGTGATTCAGTGCTTTAATCAGATTCG
>JAZUEE010000294.1:0-7171 GCA_045639985.1 Bacteroidales bacterium | reverse complement strand
CAATGAGGGTAGAGCCGAAGGTAGAGCAGAGGGCCTTGTGGAAGGCAAAGCCGAAGGACTAGCAGAAGGCGAAGCAAAAGCCAAACTTGCGATGGCGAAAAGTATGTTGGAAAAGGGAATCGATATCGAAACGATAGTCTCCATTACCGGCCTGACGGCAGAAGAGATTATGTCAAATTGATAATTAGCAATTGAAAATTTACAATGAATAATTGGGGCTTTGTGCGGTTTTCGTGCGAAGCCCCTTTTTTAATTTACAATTTACAATTGACAATGAAAAATTACATCCCATTATCTCATTATCTCATTACCGCATTATCGCATTATCGCATTATAAGTCGAAGTTCGTGCTGACACCAATAAAATACGATATACAATCTGATGTTGGGAATAATCTGCAAGACAATAGTTCCGCATTTTTTTGTATGTTTGCGCCGTTTTTTTGAATTTGGTGTAAATTAAAATATCACGATATGAGAAAATCTCTACTTTTCACTCTTCTTTTTACAGTCATTATTGGTTTCGCCCGCGCAGACGGCGGTATGTGGCTGCCCCTCTTCCTGAATTACAATGAAGCAGAAATGCAATCGCTTGGTTTCCGACTTACCGCGGAAGATGTCTATAGCGTCAATCATAACAGTATGAAAGACGCGGTGATGCTCTTCGGCGGCGGCTGTACCGGCGAACTCATCTCCTCCCAAGGTCTGGTGCTGACCAATCATCATTGCGGCTATTCTTTTGTGCAGTCACACAGCACTATGGAACAGAACCATCTGCAGAACGGTTTTTGGGCCAAAAATAAAAGCGAGGAAATCCCGATGGAAGGATTGAATGTGACGTTCCTGGTCTATATGAAGGATGTCACCGAGCAGGTCCTTCAAGGTGTGACAGACCAGACTTCCGAGAAGGAACGTCAGGATGTTGTGGATAAAAATAGCAAAAAAGTAATTGAAGATGCCATTGCAGGTACCGGCTATAAAGCCACAATTAAGCCGTTCTATTATGGCAATCAGTATTTTATGTTTGTGACGGAGACGTATGACGATGTGCGTTTGGTGGGTGTTCCCCCCGAAAGTATCGGCAAGTTCGGCGGCGATAGCGACAACTGGATGTGGCCGCGCCATACCGGTGATTTCTCCATCTGGCGTATCTATACCGACAAAAACGGCAAGCCCGCCAAATATTCACCGAATAACATTCCCATGTCACCGAAAAAATATTTCCCGATTTCTATCAAAGGCATTGAGGAAAACGATTTCACCTTGGTGTTCGGCTATCCCGGTTCCACCGAGCAGTTCCTGCTCTCCGATGGCGTGGATTTGGTGGCCAACGTCCATAATCCCATTGCTATCGATGCCCGCACTATCCGTTTGGATGCGATGAAAAGACAGATGAACCTCGATCCGCGCATCCGCCTGATGTATTCCGCCAAGGCAAATTCCATTTCTAACGGATGGAAAAAATGGCAGGGTGAAAGCAAAGGTATTATCGAATGTGGTGTGATTGGTAAAAAACAGGCCGCCGAAAAAGAGTTTCAATCTTGGGTGAATGCCAATGCCGACAGACAGAAGCAATACGGCAACCTGTTGGACAATATGAGGAAAGTGTATAAATCGTATGCCGAACAAGATAAAATCACGACCTTTATTTCGGAATGTGTCTTCGGACCCGAAATCGTTGTGAAGGTCGCTCATCCTTACTACCGCATGTTGGTTATGGCGGCATTAAGCAAAGATAATGAGAAGTTCGAATCTAATCGCGAAAAATTACTGCAAAACAACGCTTCTTTCCGTAAAAGTTACTGCCTGGATATTGATAAAGAAGCCTTTGTGGAATTGTTTACCTACTATTTCACCAAACAAGATCCGAATTTGATTCCACAGGAATTGCACAAATATATCAAGGATGAAGCTGCCACGCGCGCGATGATGAGTGCGCTGTGGGACAAATTTGCCACTACGGCACCCTATTTTACCGATAGTGAAAAATATGAGCAATTTTTGCAAAAAGCCACACCCAAACAGGTCGCTAAAACGGCCAATTCGGAATTTCTGATGCTTTACAATACGATTTTCAACCAGTATTTGGATGCCTGGGACAAATACGATACCGACAATGAGCAGTTGGATGCCTACTACCGTACTTACGTGAAGGCGTTGCGCGAAAAGGAAACCGACAAGGTCTTCTATCCGGATGCCAACCTTACGTTGCGTGTCACGTACGGCCAGGTCAAAGGTTTTGAACCCGCCGATGGTGTGACGTATTCCTACTATACGACGTTGGACGGTATTATGCAGAAGGAGAATCCGGATGTCTATGATTACAAGGTAGATCCGAAATTGAAACAGTTGTGGGAAAAGAAGGACTACGGTCGCTATGCCAATAAGAACGGTGAATTGCCGGTGGCCTTTGTGGCCAGCAACCATACCACGGGTGGCAATTCCGGTAGCCCGGTCATCAATGCCAATGGCGAATTGATCGGTACCAACTTCGATCGTGTGTGGGAAGGCACCATGAGCGATATCTATTACGATGTTAACCGTTGTCGCAACATCAGTCTGGATGCACGCTATTTCCTCTTTATTGTTGATAAGTTCGCACATGCACAAAACCTCATTGACGAAATGACGATTGTGGAATAATGGTTAATGATGAATGGTTAATGGTTAATGAGGGGATGCCTGTTTGCCATTGAGAATGTGGCGATATATACCGAGTGACTTTCCTTGAAACTTGAAACTTGAAGCCCGATGATTTCTTTTGAAAACATAGACAAATACGATTGGCTGTATGCGCTTTACATGAATTATCTTAATTTAGCGCACAACCACATTTATTACAGACATTTTTATATCCTCAATCAGGAGAATATTCCTAAAAATGGCGAACCGGTGATTGCCATTGCCAATCACCAGAATGGGGTGATGGATGCGTTAGCGATTCTGCATACGTTGACGCAGGATGGTCGGCAGCCGGTATTTATCGCGCGTGGTGATATTTTCAAAAAGAAAAGTGTGGCGAAGATTCTCCGCTTTTTGAAGATTATGCCTACGTTCCGCAGTCGTGACGGCAATAGAAGTGATGTGCGCAGCAATATTGAGTTGTACGATCGTGCGGCGCGCGTGTTGAAAGCGGGCGGTACGTTGGTCATCTTCCCGGAGGCGACACACCAGCACGGACATTATATGAATACCTTTAAGAAAGGTTTCTGCCGTATTGCCTTCTCTGCCGAAGAACTGCATGATTTCAAACTTGGTGTCAAGGTGCTGCCGCTGAATATTCATTATTCCAATTATTTCAATTTCCGTAGCGATTTGATGGTGACCGTCGGCGAACCGTTTACCTATGAGGAATTTTTCGACACCTATCTTGAAAATCACGACAAGGCCTACCATGCGCTCAATGAGAAAGCGCGTGCCCGCGTGAAGGAGATTACGCCGGATATCGATATTCCGGAATTCTACAATGAAATAGAGGCGCTTACGCAGATGATGAGCGAACCGCTGCTGCGTCACAAAGGATTGCGCCCTGCCTATTTGCCCAATCAGAAGGATGCTGCCATGACGATTATCGCGCACTTGAAGCAGTTTAAGAATGTGGAACCCGAACAGTTTGACCTCCTGATGGAACAGACACGCGAATATACCACACTCTTACAGCAATACGGCTTGCACAATTGGGTGATTAACCGTAAACTTTCCATCTTCCGATTTGTTTTCCGCTCTTTGGGCATGCTGCTGTCGTTGCCGCTGTTCTTGTTCGGCTTCATTAATAATTATATCCCAAGAGCCATTATCAAGCATTTTACCAACAAGGTGAAAGACCCGATGTTGCACTCCTCTTTCCAGTATGTTATCGGCACGGTGGCAACGTTCCCGTTGTTCTATCTGCTGCTCTTTTCATTAGTTTGGCTGATAAGTAAAAGTGGTTGGATTGCCTTCATATATGTGTTCCTTACGTTTATGACGGCGTTCTTCGTCCATTATTATAAAATTGGCATTCGCAAATTGGGCACAGTCATTAGGGCTATGAGTCTCAAACACGCTGCCGATTATCAGAAACTCAGTAGTCTCCAGAAAATCATTACGGGTACGATGGAGCGAGTGACATTCTAAAGCATAAAAAAAACGGCCTCACACTGAGGCCGTTTTTTTATGCCGAATGCAGTTCTGTTATTAGAACGCATAGCGAATATGGAACAGAATTTGCCACGTGGAAAGCAGATTGCTATAGGATGACCATGTGGGTTGTGAAAACTTATAGATGCTGTTTTTCGAATCGTAATTCAATACAACTTCGCTGTCCAACTTCTTATACGTTCCCCATTTGCTGCACAGCAGGTTTCCGACATTGTTGAGGTCAAGACCGATGTCAAGGGTGTGCTTTTGTCCAGCCACATTGAAATAGATTTCTTGGGATACACGGAAGTTGATACGGTTCAGCCATGGAGCTACGCGAGCGTTGCGCTTGGAATACTCACCTCTGTGCTTGCTAAGATAATTGTCTGACGCGATGTAGGATTCAAATGCCTCTTTGTTTTCAATAGATTCGAACGGCATGTTGCTTAACTCATCTTGTGTGGGAATATACATGAGTTGGCTGTTCCCCATGCCGCTGACATTATTCATGAGGTATGAAGACCTATTGCAAAGGAGGTTGTTGTATATGCCGATTCTACTTCCTTCGTAGAAAAGTCCCAATTTGGTACTGGTGTGCTCGCCTTCCTTGATGTGGTATCCAATGACGCCAACCACACGGTGCGGAGAAAGGTAGGATGTGTATCCGATTTCTGGTTTGTTGCAGTCGTTTACGGTGTATGTGTTGGCAATTGTAGATACTTGGTCGTTCAGTCCGTCAAAAGTGGCGGTGGCGTGATTGAAAGTGTACATGGCTGCCAAGTCCAAACCGAATTTGAAGGATTTCTGCAATTGGACGGAAACGGAAAGGTATTGGCCGTGCAGATCTTTGACGTTGCATAAGTAGTAGCCGCTCATCTTGGCCCCGGTGGAGTTGGTTATATTTTCGTTAGTATAGTGCGTGCGGGAATCGGGCTCGCCGGGAAGTTGCACGACGCCGTCTTCCTTATATCCTAAAGTTTTGGCATATACTTCGTTGTAGTTTAAAGAATAAACACCTTCGATGGTGGCTTTGATGTCACCCGGAAGTTTGATGTCTAAGGATAAGGATGTCTTCCAACTGGTGGGCATGCGCAGGTCGCTGGCAAAGAGAGTGGCGTATGCAGGTGCGGGAAGATTCTGTTGCTCGAACGGCTTGTTGGCATATATGCTGTTGATGATTTCCGCGCGATTCGGATTGAAATGTATCATGTCGGCGCCCGTGTTGATATTGGCAATATATTGATATTGCAGACAGTTGGAGTTGACAGCGGAAGAAACTAACCAGACGTTTGGAATACGTCCCGTGAAAAGGCCGGTTCCGCCACGAAGGATAAGTTTGCGGTCTTTTGTGATATCCCAGTTGAAACCGATACGCGGAGAAACATTCACACTCACATTGGGAAGATTTGCCGTGCTGAGACCTGCAAAAGAACTTTGCGGATGGATGGTGGCCACTCTGTCAAAATCAAGGTTGCGGTTGTCATTGGTGAAGCTGTATAGCGGCATTTCCAAACGCAAACCGAAGGTGAGTTTGAAGAATTTGCTGAACTCGACTTCATCTTGCGCATAAATGGATGGCTGCATGTAATTAAACGTAGGGGATGTTTTCTGGGTGGGGTCGTTGTCGTTGGCATGCGTAATCATAAAGGAAACCGGAAGCGCGCTGCCGGTTGTAGCATCGTTGACAAAAGATTCCCAAGAATCGTAAATGTACCACCCGGCACCACCTTGCATGAATCCGTTCACTATATGGTCCCATTCAAATTGAACACCGGCTAAGATGTTGTGCATGCCGGTGGTGTAGGTAAACTCATCTGTGGCAGTTAATGTGTTGACTTGACAGAGATTGGCGTATGTGAAAGGGTCAGGACCGAACGTGGTCAACATACCGTAATGTCTTTCGCCATTATCATAATAGGGCTCGAGAATATCCACCGTTGGGAACTCGTTTCCAAAATAGGAACGTGGCTCATGTTGGAATGACCATGCCAAACGAGCCATGTTGTTGCCTTTGTTGTTCAGCACGCGGCTGTTTAACTCTGCGACGGCTGTGGTGAAGTTCCTCTCTTGTGAATAGTTCGCCGATTCGAAAGGCATGGCGTATAAAGATGTTCGACCTTCCGCATAACGGTTGATTTGATAGGTGTTGCCATCGGATGCGATAAAGCTGGTGTTGGTGCCTCCTAACGGACTCATGGAGCTGGATAATACGTTGGCTGCTGAAAAATGTGTGTGGCTGAAACGGAAATTCAGAATGTTGTTCTTGTTGATTATCCAGTCCAACCGTGCTAAGACTTTGTAATCCGGCGTTTGAATGGAGTAGTTCTGATAACGTCCCGGATTGTACCCGAATCGGTCGTTTAGGAATTGTTGGATGCCTTCCATTTGGTCAATAGTCGGACGGTTGTAGCCGGTGCTTCCGCCATAGGGCTGGTCTGCGTCTGGACGTGCTTGAATGGATGATCCTGCCTGATTGTCCACTACATACTCTCCGTTGAGGAAGAAGAACAATTTGTCTTTCACGATAGGACCTCCCAAAGTCATGCCGATGACGTTGTTCAGGGTGGATGAAGTGGTCAGCATATTGGTGTCAACCTTTTGACCCTGTAGCTTGCTGCATGTGAAGTAATCATATACAGAACCATGCCAGGTGTTGGTGCCTCGTTTGGTTACCATGTTGACGGCACCGCCTTGGAAGCCGCTTTGGGTAACGTTGAAAGGAGTGACGTTGATGCTGATTTGTTCGATAGCGTCTAAGGATATCGGGCTTCCGCCTGCAGGCAGGTTAGAGCCGATGCCGAAAGCGTTGTTGAAGGATGCTCCATCAACGGAAAAGGTGGAACCGCGGTAATTGCCGCCACCGATGGAAAAACCGCCGATGGATTCGGATGCCTGCGGACTCAGCTTCAAAATATCGTTCAAAGTTCTACTGACAGTAGGCATCATCTCAATGCTTTTGCTGCTGAGATAGGTGCTTATGCCAGAACGCTGGATGTTCATTCCTGAACTTGCAGGGTCCGCGTAGATGGCCACTTCGTCAAGTTTGATGGAGG
>JAZUEE010000293.1:0-4899 GCA_045639985.1 Bacteroidales bacterium | reverse complement strand
GCTTTGACGGCCTCTTTATGGAAACGCATCCCGATCCGCAGCACGCGCTTTCCGATGGCGCGAACATGCTGCCCTTGGATGAATTAAAACCGCTGCTTGAGAAATTGTTGAAGATTCGCAAAGCCATATTATGAAAAACAGTCGTATTCATAAAATCGTAATCCTTGTGTTGATAGCTGTGTTTTATGGTAACACGCTGTCTCTTAATTACGCCCTTGACGACCGAATGGTCATTTTGGAAAGCCAATATACAATTGAAGGCGGTTGGAACGCAGTTAAAGGCATTTTTACAGAGGATACTTTCACCGGATATTTTGGAAATGATAAGTCCATTGTTGCCGGAGGCCGTTACCGCCCGATGTCACAACTGACTTTTATGATTGAATTTCAATTGTTTGGTCAGAAAATCAAACAGCAGATTGGTGATGTTCATGATTATGCCAACTTGCATAATCCTACACATGAGAAGCTTTTTAATCGCTCTTTTTTGCCGGTGGTGAACCATTTTATGAATGTCGCCTATTTTATCTTGCTTTGTCTGCTGCTTTATGAGGTGCTGAGCAAAATCTTTCAAAAATACAATGGACAGAAGTGGTATCAGTCGTTGGCCTTCTTGGCCGTAGTACTTTTCGCCCTGCATCCGCTGCATACGGAGGCCGTAGCCAACGTGAAGGGTAGGGATGAAATATTTGCTATGTTGGGTGCTACTGCCGCGCTCTGGTGCAGCTTGCAATATGTGGATAAGAGGAAATGGTGGTACCTTGTGTGGAGCTTCCTATCCATCACCTTCGCACTCTTCTCGAAAGAGAATGCGATTACCTATTTGGCGGTGGTTCCTCTTACTCTGTTCTTCTACCAGAATGAGAATTTGAAAAAATCAGATTATATTACCACGCTTATTCCTGTGGCTTTGGGAAGCATATTCTTTATATGGGTGCGTAGCAAGGTACTTGGCGGCATGATGCCAGCTGATGAAACGAACAATATCTTGAACAACCCGTATGTCAATTCCACAAAGGCGCAAGAAATTGCCACTGTCTTGTTTACGTGGGCGATGTATTTCAAACTGCTGATAATTCCACATCCGCTTACACACGATTATTATCCACACCAAATTGCTATTACCGATTTCTCAAATCCTATCGTTTGGATGGTGATTGTCGCATGTGTTGCCTTGGTCGTAGTGGCACTTTGCAACCTGAAAAAACGCTCGGTTATCGCGTATGGCATTTTGTTTTTTATGATTACGTTCTCCATTACTTCCAATTTGCTGTTCAATATCGGTACGTTTATGAATGAGCGTTTTGTGTTTATTCCTTCATTGGGCTTCACGCTGATTCTCGGCTATGTTTTGTATTTGTTGGGTGACTCCAAAGTGGTGGGTTTTCAAAAGATATCGGTCGCTTTGTTGGCTGTTGTGGGCTTGTTGTATGGCATCAAAACGTTTACGCGGAATTTTGTGTGGAAAGATGATTTAACACTTTTTTTGACAGATGTAAAGACATCAGACAATAGTATCAAATGTAATATTTCCGCGGGGGGGAGCAAACTTCAGATATGGAAGTCAAGCCATAAAGAACGTGATAAAGCGGATGCTTATAAGTATTTGGAAAAGGCCTTGCAATTGGACGACCATGCGGTGAATGCGTACCTCTTAATGGGTGAGTTGATGTTTTTGGATGACAATATTCCTGGCGCGTACCAATCTTATAAAAATGCAACCCTGATTGATCCCGATAACCAGTTGGCGCAGGAGAACCTTGCCAAAATGATTGTTGCTTCCGAAGAGGAAGTGATTAAGACGTTTATACAATTGTTGGATGAAGGAATGTCGGAACAAAATCCTCAGAAAATCGAAGAAACATATCGTTTGGTGAATGATTATCTGGATAAACATCCCGAAAGTATCAAGGCGCAAAATGTCAAAGGGAACATTTTAGGTCGTGGTATGGGCAAATTGGATGAGGCCATTAAAATCTATGAGCAGGTATTGGCGAAAGATCCGACTTTTGCCAGTTCGTGGGAGAATATGGGAATATCGTATGCCATAAAAGGTGATTTTGATAAAGCGGAATCCTGTTTGAAAAAAGCACTGCAGTTGGCTCCAGATAATGAAAATATCAAGTTTAATTTGGAAAATCTCGCCAAGGATCGTAAGATGCGGAAATAGAAAGAGTTGTAATGTGATAGGATGGTTTTTGGCTTTTTTGAAACAAAATATAGTTTGACAAATTTTTTTTATTATTTTTGCCTCTGTTTCGTATTAGACGAAATTTATATGTAAATATCTGATAATTAATAATTTAAATAGATAACGGCATGAAAAAAATTACAAACAATGCGAATTTTGGGAAGTTGACCCTTATTTTGAATGCGGTGGTTTTGATTCTCTTTATCATTTCTATGGTGTTCCTGATGAAATTCGATAAGACGAACATCGTAGTGGTTCAAGAGGAAAAGGGATACGAAACAGCGTATGAAGAGTATGTGATGGCACAGCATCCGCTTAAGCAGGATAGCGCTGAAGTTGCATACTATCAGTACAAATTAGATACACTGTCACAAAAGACGGTCTCTGGAAAGGATGAGAAAAAAGCATTGTCAGAACAGATTCAAATGACAAAGGAAACGCTTTCGGAAAAACAAAAGGCAATGGAAGAACACATCGCATCTGTTGCAGACATTGAAAAATCCTATGGCGAAATCAAAGAACATTGGGATGCTATTAATGCGGACAATGATAAGGCCAAATCTGCTTTCTGGGTTATTGCAATTATTACTATCGTGGCATTTTTGGCAAAAACAGTCGTTCTGGCTACGTACGGATATAAGAATTCCAAAAATATTCATGAAGCAGCAGGTTGGATGAAGAATGGAATGAAACCCTATATTTCATATCTTTCTTGGTTTGTGCCAATATATAATTTGCTTAAGCCGGTTTCCTTTATTAAAGAAGTTTGGGAAGAAACCGACTATATTTTGGAAGATAAGGCCATCGTGGCAGACTCCAAACAAAAAGTTGACAATTCAGGTATCCATCTTGGAATTTGGTGGACGTTGATGCTTTGCAGCGTATGGATTATGAATTTTATTCTTTATAAAACATTCTTTACCGTAGGGCCACTTTTCATAAAAGCCAACCATGGGACGATAGCTGTTGTCGCAATCGTGGTTATGGTTCTTTGCATGTTGGAAGAATGTTTCCTCATTCTTACGTACAATAAGAAGAACAAAATGTTGGTTGACAACGCTGACAAGTTCTAATTTACGATTAAAGAATAGATTCTTTATTGGATATTCGGAGAGGTTGCATTTGCGGCCTCTCTTTTTTTGTAATAATAAATAGCTGGAAGTAAGTGTTTTGTAATGAAGTATAGGCGATTATTCGGCTTGTAAAAATAATTTTTTCAAGAAAGGCGATTGAATCAAAAAAAGTGTATTTTTGCGTCCTCAAAAACGGCGGGGTGTAGCGCAGTTGGTAGCGCGCTACGTTCGGGACGTAGAGGCCGGAAGTTCGAGTCTTCTCACCCCGACCACCTAATGAGAAAAAGTATTTCAGCAGATACCCGGAGAGGTGGGTGAGTGGCTGAAACCAACAGTTTGCTAAACTGTCGATGGGGTAACCTATCCGCGAGTTCGAATCTCGCCCTCTCCGCAAAAGCTCATAAGAGTGTAAAAATCAGTAATTTGCAAGACGCAGTTACTGATTTTTGCGTTTAAACTGAGACAGAAACGAGACAAAAGGTTTTTGGGGCAAAATATCCCAAGAATATTCAAGAGCAACAGTTTTTTGGCAAGTACTTCCAAGTGCCAAAAAAACACCTTTAAATAAACCATTGATTCAACTTCAGTTATCTTTACCCCTTGTCTTTTTTATACAAAAACCAGATGAATATATTGAAAAACAATCCATTGCTTTCATATTTCAAGAGCGTGAAGGCGAACATTCCGAACATCGTCCTGCTGACTGTTTTACTGGGCCTGCCCTTAGCGGCTTTATTTGCGCAATGCCCCAATTTCACCAACCTGAACGCCGGCGGCGTGACCTGCCAGTACGGCAGCACGAACAATCCCTTTGAGCACACGGGCATCGCTTCTGGGCGGCACACCGTGATTACCGCGCAGGGCACCGACCCCCGAACCGGCGGACAACTGCCCTTGCTGCCGCCGGGCGAAAGCCGCGTGGTCAAGCTCGGCAACGAGAACGTGGGCGCCGAGGCGGAGGCCATCACCTACAGCTTTACCGTTGACGGCGACCACGCCATCCTGCTGCTCAAGTTCGCCGTGGTGCTCGAAGACCCCGGACATACCGCCATTGCCCAGCCACGTTTCGTGGTGCGCGTGCTGGACAATGCCGGCAATTTGGTGGAAGAGTGCGCCGAGTACGATGTGCGCGCCTCCGGCAACATTCCCGGTTTCCAAACCTACTCGCAGGGCTACCGCAATGTGCGCTGGCGCCCCTGGACCAACGTAGGGCTCGACCTTTCGCGCTATATCGGACAGCAGATACGGCTGCAGTTCGTGACCTACGACTGCGACTACTACGGGCATTACGGCTATGCCTACTTTACTGCTTCGTGTGTGTCCAACCGGCTGGCTTTGAGCGGCTGCACGGGACAGCAGGTGACGCTTACCGCCCCAGCCAACTTCGAGAGCTACCGCTGGAGCAACGGCACCGCCACCCCTTCCACTTCCTACCAGCTCACGGGTGCCGACACCGCCGTAAACTGCCTCATTACCTCCGCCACCGGCTGCCGGTTTACGCTGAACGCCTTCCTCAGCAACGACCCCGACCTGCCCACTGACGACCAAACCCTCTACGACACCATCTGCGAGGGCGAAAGCTACAGCGAACATTTCTTCAACCTGCCGGTGCAGAACACGCCCGGCAACTTCACC
>JAZUEE010000292.1:0-1693 GCA_045639985.1 Bacteroidales bacterium | reverse complement strand
AGCGGCTATATGTACGAGCGCGGCAGTATGGAATCGCTCCCCGGCGGGCTGATTTACGAGCCGGTGTCGCAGGCGGCGGCCACCACCAACACCTACGGCTTCTATACGCTCACGTTGCCTTATCGGGATTCTATGTACGTAGTGTTTTCGAGTTTCGGCTATATGAAGGACACGCTCCGTATAGAACGCCCTGCCGATTACGAATATGATGCTCGTTTGGCAAAGATTACCACATTGGAAACCGTCAACATTACGGCGGAAAAGAGCAATACGGAGCAGGTGCAGATGAGTTCCATCACTTTGACGGCCAAGGAGGTGAAGAACGTGCCGATGCTTTTCGGCGAGAAGGACGTCTTCAAAACCCTCCTGCTGATGCCGGGCGTGCAGTCAGGCTCGGAAGGCACCTCCGGCATCTATGTGCGCGGCGGCGGTCCCGACCAGAACCTCATCATCTTGGATGAGGCCACCATCTATAACGCCAACCACCTGTTGGGCTTCTTCTCCATCTTCAACGGTGATGCTATTAAGTCCGTAGAGCTCATTAAAGGCGGTTTTCCGGCCCGATACGGCGGTCGGCTGTCCTCCGTTATCGACGTGACGATGAAAGACGGAAATAAGGAGTCTTTTCACGGCGAAGGCGGCGTGGGACTCATCTCTTCCAACATGATGTTAGAGGGCCCCATTGTGAAAAACAAGTCCTCTTTTATGATTTCGGGGCGCGCCACCTATTTGGACCTATTCCTGATTCCCATCATGAAAATTGCCGCCGATGGCAGTTCTATGGGCTACTATTTTTTCGATTTGAATGCCAAGTTCAACTACAGCATCAGCAAGAAGGACAAGATATATGTGAGTGCCTATTACGGGCAGGACAAGTTCCACTTGGGAGAATCTTACATCAGTGGCAGTACGGAAAGGGAAAAGTTCAAAGTGGGCTTGTATTGGCAGAATGCCACCGCCACCGCGCGCTGGAACCACCTGTTTTCCAGCAAGGTGTTTTCCAATATGTCGTTTGTCTTCAGCGACTACAAGATGAACACCTATTCAAAATACCATTACCATATTCAAGGTTATCCGGACGAATCGTTTTCCTCCGATTTCAATTCCGGCATACGGGATTACACGCTGAAATACGACCTTTCCTACATTCCCAACGCCACGCACAAGGTTTTGGTGGGTGCGGCGGTGACCTATCACGAGTCGCGACCTAACGCTATGATGTTCAAGATGGACACTACGACGATGAACCGGGTGGAAAAGGAACCCGGCTTGGAGTATGCCGTCTATGCGGAGGACGAAATCAACATCCGCAATCGGTTCAAGATAAATCCCGGCATCCGGCTGGTGTGCTTCTCCGTGCCGCACAAGACCTATTTCTCACCCGAGCCGCGCCTGTCGATGAGTTACAACATCCTGTCCAACTTGGCTATCAAGGCCTCCTACGCGATGATGAGTCAGAATATGCTGCTGCTGAGTACCAGCACCATCGGTTTGCCGACGGATTTGTGGGTGCCCGTCACGGACAGAATACGACCGCAGCGCTCGCAGCAGGTGGCGCTGGGTCTGCACTATGATTTGAAAAAACCGCGCCTGTCGTTTTCTCTGGAAGGCTATTACAAAAAGATGAACCACATTTTGGCCTACAAAGAGGGCTCTTCCTATTTTATGGATATGTTAGAAGATCTTTTAGAGG
>JAZUEE010000291.1:0-22542 GCA_045639985.1 Bacteroidales bacterium | reverse complement strand
TCTCATACGAAAGATTGTAGAATATTTATACATCATTTAAAAGACAGTGTGGCAATTCAGTTGTTCCAAGAGGAATTGCAATATAAAATCGAGTCGATACGACATGAATATGGTTTGAAGTATGATGGATTTGTTGTCGATTATGCGATTCTTAAAATGGCATATTCTCAAGGACTTATTTCAGATGCAAATACGGCAACCTCGCTTTTTGTTGGTGAACGGCAATTACTGTACAGAGCATTTAAAAAGGTATATTCTAATTCAAGTGAATCGACGAAACAGTTTGCTGCTTATTTATACGAATATCTTCTCATTAAAGCTCGTTTTAGGGAGGAAATGATACAAATCAATCAACATGTGGGTTTTGATAATTTTAAGCAATATCAGGATAGAAAGGATATTTTTCTTAAAGGAACTCCATATTACAAATTTATTGCCTATTTGTCGGTACATTCCTCTGCTGATGCCAATAATGTGAAATATATTGAAGCAAGAACTGGTCTTGGTGATTCGTATGAGAAGTGTGTGAAAAGTATTAGAGAAACAGACAAATTCATCATCAAGAATTATTTTTCTGAGATTGATGGTGAATTTGATGCAGCGCTCCAAAACGAAAAAACGAATGAATATCCACAGCACTACATCGTGCAATTGCACAAAACTTCCCAATTCAAAAATGAGAGTGAACTGCAAGACGGGAAAATGAGAAACGCGAATTTACGAAAAAAGGTTAAGAAAACAGTGATTGCGTATAATCAGTTGCGACAGTCTTCTGCTCCAGAGAAATATCGTGTGTGTGGCATTGATGCTGTGGCTTCGGAAACGGGATGTCGTCCCGAATGTTTTGGCCAAGCATATCGCTATTTGCGCCATTATTCCCATCCGGAAAAGAATCCAATCGTTAAAAATGACAGGTTCCCCAAAGTTGGATTCACATATCATGTGGGCGAGGATTTTTTAGATATTGTAGATGGTTTGAGAGCCATAGATGAAGCTGTTTTGTTTTTGGAATTGCAACAAGGCGATAGAATTGGACATGGCTTGGCTTTAGGTATAGATGCTAAAAAATATTATGAAACAAGACGTCATACCATCGTGCTGCCAAAGCAGGATATGTTAGACAATATTGTTTGGACTTATATTAAAAGTCAGAAGTATGGGATTGTGATGCCGTCCAATTTGGAACTGTTTTTGAAAAGAAAGTATTTTGAATTTGTTTCCGAGTTATATCCCGATTTTCTTGAAAAAGTTGAAAATCCGTTTGTATATTATCAGTCAATGTTGTTGCGAAGTGATGCTCCTGATTTATATCAAATGAAAGCAAAAGAAGTGGTTGTTGCATCTTCATTTATGCATTTTTGGGACAAGTGTGGATTGCTTCAAAACGACGAGGTGGCGGAAGCGAGGAAAAATAAGGTGGCGTGTTTCTTATACTATAATTATCAATTTGAGGGGAAAGTGAAGCGTGTAGGTCGGCAAAGTACAGAAGTGAGGTTCCCAGTTGAGTATCAGATGGTTGTTGCAGAATTGCAGAAACAGATGATGCGGGATATTGCGGCACGAGGAATCAGCATAGAGACCAATCCGTCGTCTAATTACAATATTGCGCAGCTCAAACGCTACGATAATCACCCCATTACCAAATTCTTCAATTTGGGATTGATGTATGATAACGCAACTATTTCGGAATGCCCGCAAATATCCGTTTCCATTAATACTGACGACCAAGGTCTGTTCTCGACCTCGTTAGAAAATGAGTATGCCATAATGGCTGCCGCTTTGATTAAACAGAAAAATCCGGATGGCACCCCGAAATATACTGAGCGGATGGTTTATGACTGGTTGGAGAGAATTAGAATGATGGGTTGGGAACAAAGATTTGAAAAGAAAAGATTAAAGTTTGAATAAACATGGAAAATACGAAGGAGAGAAAGATAATATTTTTACAAGAAGGTTCTGTGACACCTACAATTATACGCCTGTATTCTATACAGACACTGATGGATTATGGTTATAATGTCGAAATTTGGAGCTTGCGTTTTTTAAAGGAATTATATAATACATTCCCAGATGAAATAGCATGGGATAATTATGTGAAAATTTCAACATTTGAAGATTTTGTGTCTAAAATAGAATCTGTTGATAAACGAAGTACATTGATACTTACTTCTGTCGCATATAACTTTTTAAGCAGAAAAATTTATTTGTTTATTCATACGAATAAGTTTGTTTACTTGTATTTAAATACTTATGGTAGTATAGTAGAAACTTCTGGAAGTACTATAAAAGAAAGAATTGAATTAGCATTTTCTTCGAATATTTTTCGCAAAATCATGCCTATGTTGCAAAAAATATATGTCAATAAAATATATACACCTTTACATCATGTTGATTTTAACAAACATATAGTTTCTTGTAATTATCCGAGAGTTGTAGCTATAAATAGCAATGATTATGAATCATATTTAGAATTAGAAAAGGAACAGAAACGAAGCAGTTCCAAAAAATTCATTCTCTTTATTGACATATCTTATCCAATTCATCCTGATATTCCGTATGCGTACGGAGTTCCGTTGGGAGATCAATCACGATATTTGCCAGTTATTAATCGATTCTTTGATAAAATTGAGCAGGAGTATAATATGCCAGTTGTCATTGCTTTGCACCCGAAATCGACATATACAGATGCCGATTTTTGTGGACGGCGTACTGTTAAATATAAAACCAGCCGATTAATAAAAGATTGCGAAATGGTGTTGACCCATGGTAGTACAAGTACGACATTGGCTGTGATTTACAATAAGCCTACGTTGTTCTTTTATACACAATACATGAAAGACTATACTCCAAAAATGATTTGCAAATTGAATTGGTATGCTAAATCTTTGGATAAAGAGGCAATAAAGATTGATGAAATAGATGCCCAGTCATTGGAAATTTCTGGTTATCCTGAAAATAAACGAAACGAATGTATTTACACATATATGACAACAAAGGAACATGAGAAAATGTCAAATAGTGAAATTATTATTTCACTTTGTGAAGATGTCTTTGAGAAATTGGAGAATAGCATTCCGACACCTTTTGATGCATAACGAACCAAGTATTATGATTAAAATCATACCATAATAAATTTCTTATATGCTTAACTTTACCATTGGCCCCGTACAGTCTTGTGAAAAGGTTCTGGAAATAGGTTCTCAACAAGTTCCCTATTTCCGAACAGACGAATTCTCTTCCATTATGAAGGAGAATGAATTTTATATAAGGAAATTTGCGAAAGCGCAAGAAGATGCACGAGTCGTTTTCCTGACAGGATCAGGAACGGCCGCTATGGAAGCATCGGTCATCAATACGCTTTCTCATGAAGACAAGGTAATCATTGTAAATGGCGGAAGCTTTGGCCAAAGATTTGTGGATATATGCACAATTCACGGAATACCATTTTCTGAAATCAAACTTAATGTCGGAGAATCTCTCAAAGCAGAGCATTTGCAAAAGTATGAGGAATCAAATCATACGGCGTTTTTGGTAAACGTACATGAGACCTCAACAGGAGTGCATTACGATATGTCACTGATAAGCCAATTCTGCCAGCGCAACCAATTGTTTCTTATTGTTGATGCCATTAGCTCCTTTATGGCGGATGAATTCAATATGCAGCAGTATGGCGTGGATATATTGATTACGAGTTCGCAGAAGGCACTGGCTTGTCCTCCGGGAATTTCAATATTAGTGCTTTCGCAAAATGCGGTTGAGAGAATAAACAGGTCGAATCCCCATTGTCTGTATTTGGATTTAAAAAGCGCATTGGCGAATGCTGAGCGCGGGCAGACTCCGTTCACTCCAGCAGTGGGCACCTTGTTGCAAATCCACGCCAGATTAAAAGAAGTGGCGAATAATGGAGGTGTTGACTCGGAAATTAGCAAAGTGGCTGGCTTGGCACAATATTTTCGGAATGCTATTAAAGACCTGCCCTTGGAAATAGTTTCAGAATCATTATCCAACGCAGTCACACCGCTTCATCCAGTCAATGTATCCGCCAATGATGTCTTTTTGCATTTGAAAGACAAATATGGCATTTGGATTTGTCCCAATGGCGGTGATTTGAAAGATGTAGTTTTCCGTGTTGGTCATATCGGAAACCTCACGACAAAGGATTTTGATGTCCTGATTTCTGCATTGTTTGATTTACAAAAAAGAGGCCTACTATGAAAAAAGTCATCACATACGGCACATACGATTTGCTTCATTACGGTCATATCCGTTTATTGGAACGCGCCAAAGAATTAGGCGACTACCTTGTTGTAGGCGTGACGGCCGATGCTTTTGACCGTGCTCGTGGGAAAATCAATGTGAAACAAACACTGATGGAACGCATTGAAGCCGTTAAAGCCCTTAACATCGCGGACGAAATCATTGTGGAAGAGTATGAAGGTCAAAAGATTGACGACATCCAGCGATTAGGTATTGACATTTTCACTGTCGGATCCGATTGGGTTGGCAAATTCGATTACCTGAACGAATACTGCCAGGTGGTCTATTTAGACCGTACCCAGGGCGTGTCAAGCACAGACTTGAGAACGCAAAACAATCTTACCCGAATCGGCTTTGTGGGGAAAGTCCCATTTTTGGACAAAATAGTGAATGAATGCCGTTTTGTGAACGGCATTGAAGTACTGCCGCCGTCAAATGATTCCATTGAAAAGATTGTTGAAACCGTAGATGCTGTTTTTGTTTTGTCGCATCCATCCGAACATTACGAGCATATAAAATATGTGTTGGAGTGTGGCAAACACGTTTTGGTGGAATCTCCTGTCGCTATTCAAACAGAGCAGGCAAAAGAATTGTTCCAACTGGCTGCCGCAAAAGGTTTGGTTTTAATGGAATCCATTAAAACTGCGTATGCGTTGGCGTATGCTCGACTGTTGTTACTGATAAAAGGTGGCCGCATTGGCAATGTGGTCTCTGTTGATGTTACCTGTACCAGTTTAAGGGAACAGGAACAAGATGCCCCATATCGTCCTTGGAGCAGTTTGTGTGCCTGGGGACCGACAGCCCTGCTCCCGATTTTCCAAATATTGGGAACGGATTACAAAGAGAAGCATATCGTACAAAGACGTCCTAAAGCCGACAATTCGTTTGATTTGTTTACAAAAATAGATTTCCTGTACGATAAGGCGGTAGCAACGATGAAGGTGGGAACAGGTGTGAAGTCAGAAGGCGAACTTATAGTTTCTGGCACGAAAGGAT
The DNA here is from genome assembly GCA_045639985.1 of Bacteroidales bacterium. Taxonomy (GTDB): domain Bacteria; phylum Bacteroidota; class Bacteroidia; order Bacteroidales; family WCHB1-69; genus F23-D06. The sequence goes on along the minus strand of JAZUEE010000291.1, from coordinate 17,289 downwards.
ACATTTATGTTCCCGCTCCTTGGTGGAAAACAGACTATTTTGAAATCCGTTATGAAAATCCGGAAGAAAACAAACGGTTCTTTTATCAATTAGATGGTGAAGGAATACGATATGAGTTGGTGGCTTTTGTCAAAAACATTGAAAATCAAAAGAATCTACAGTATATTGATCAAAGCGTATCACTTGCTATTGCAAAAATTATTGCAGATGCTCAATCAAAAAGAACACAATTAATATAGAAAATGGAAAATAGAGTTTACAATAAGAAAATAGATGTTTCGGCAGAAAGCATCGCGGAATTTTACAATCGAAGAGCGAAAAAACATTCGCAAAAGATAGGTTATACAACGGTGCTTTTAGGTGACCAGAATCCAGATTATGCTGGTCAGTGGAATGCGTTTGAAAAGCAGAGAATCACACCTCAGCTTAAAGTTGGCAGTGATGCAAATGTGTTGGATATTGGTTGCGGAATGGGACGATGGGCGGAGGAATTGATTTCAAAGGTCAATTGTTATGTCGGAGTTGATTTTTCGTCTGAAATGGTGAGGTTGGCAAAAGAGAGATTCTCACCGTATCCAAATGCTTATTTTTACAATGATTCATTCCAGGATGTGTTTTCTGATGATTCTGTGACGGTTCGTCAATACGACACCATCATTATAACGGGTGTTTCAATGTACATTAATGAAGATGATTTGCGGAAATGTTACGCCCAATTGCGGGAATTACTAAAAGATGGCGGTCGACTTTATATGGAAGAAAGTGTAGGTGTGAAAGAAAGACTTACGCTTAATCACATTTGGTCTGAAAATCTAAGCGACAATTACGATGCCATTTACAGAACCCGAGAAGAATATTTGGAACTTTTGAATCCATTAACTCAAAAGTGTAAAGTTATTCGTGAAGAGTATCTTGAGGAACTTGACAAGAAGGACTTGAAAGAAACGAGTCATTGGTATATTATTCTTGAGAAATAGTATGTGTCCGAAATGGATGTTTTGAAAAAGATTTTACAATAATTATGGCAAACGTTAATGGAAGAAGCGGAAAACAAAAATGTCCAATTGATATAAATAATAATTAAACAATATAAATATGAGCGGATTAAGAGATATTCTGACAAAAACATTGTCAAAAATGGGGCTTTATACTCCAGTTGTAAAAGTAGTAAATCGTCTGAAAATGCCTTTGATGGCGCGACAAGTTAGAAAGCATGGAGCAGAGGCATTGGCAGCCATGGATGAAGTCCTTTCCGGAATGAATACCCGTATGTTTTTGGTATATGGAACATTATTGGGAGCATATCGCGATCATGGCTTCATACCGTATGATTTTGATTTGGATGTGGGAGTCTTGGAAAGCGAATTTCCCAAAGAACACATGCAAAAAATTCTTGACAAAGGATTCAAATTGGACAAACAGCTTTATGTCAAAGAGGATGGTAGGATTTTAGTGGAAACCTATATTTGGAAATCCGTGGGTATTGATATTTATGTGGTAAAAGAGGAGGGCGACATTTGGAAAATCTATAGTCCTCGTAAACATGAGTATAAGGAATGGAAAGATGCGAATGAATCAGACGGTTTTCCCGTGGAATGCCAAATTGTGGGCAAAACTGACTTGGAAAGACGTGATTTCCTTGGTTATAAATTGTATATGCCTGTGAACACTCACGAATGGTTGGTTGATATGTACACGGATACTTATATGACCCCAATTAAAAATTTCGACAATGATACCAAAGGAAGGAGGATGATTTTCCCTGATACCTTTAGATCCTATCGTAGATATTTGTAGTTTGAGTAGTTAAATTGACAAATTTGTTGTTACGTTACTCTTCTAAAATAGATTTAAATTTGGGCAGCACTGCCTCTTCCGAATATTGCTCCAAGAACATTTGGCGGGAGTAGGCGTTGAATTTTGGACGCGGGTGTCTGCAAAAATTGTTGATACAGGCAATGAATTCTTCTGCGGTGTTGCATTTGCCACCCACCTGGTCGTAATCAACTTCGTACCCCATAAAGGCTTCATCGGTAGCAATGATATTCTTGCCATACATCAGAGATTCACAAGTCTTTACCTTCATACCACTGCCTTTGAAAATTGGTAAAATCATGATATCAGCTTCTTCAAAATAGGGAAGGAGATCAGGTGCATCACTGATGACTTCAATATCTTTAAGAAGTGGTTCTTCAGTTTTCAGCCTACTCATTCCTTTGCCGACAATTTTCATTCGGATATTAACGTGAGGAAGCACATTTTGGACAAACCAAACAATGCCTTCGTTGTTGGGTGGAAAATAGGCACCTAAAAACAAACAGGTGGGAATCTCGTTTGTAGTGTCTTCGCTGTATGTATCTTTGAGATACTTGTCTTTGAATGCTATCGGGATAAGCACATCAGCTTTTTTCCCATATCGGGCAAACAATTCGTTATCATCACGGGGATTTAACGCAATGGTCTTGTCGGAATATTGGCAGGCATATCGGTCATTTGCATCAATACACTTCAAAATGATGCTCTTTCCCATTTTATTGCCCAATTTGGCCTCAAAGTATGGCACTTCCACGTTGTGAAAGAAACTGATAATCCGTCCAAAATAGCCAGTCTTTTTAAGTTTTTTTGCAATGATGCCGAATACGCTGCGGTCGATAAATACCACATCATAGGATTGCGCCATAGAAACAATCTTTTTGACTCGTTTGGGTGTAAGCCCAAAATAGTAGTTGAAAGGAAAGTATAAAGCTCCTTGTACGTAGTCGCAGAATGTTTTCTTTTGGTTCTCGTCGTGAATATAAAAAGTGGAAATGTTATTTTCCCCCACTATTTGAGAAAGAACATTGTGGTTTTTCTGACTACATTGTTCGCCACCTTCAAATATGTTTTTGGTTTTCTTATAACGGATAAAAAGAATGTTCATGTTATTGAATAAAAGGTTATTTGTTTACTTCAATCTATGGATAGATTTTTAGAATTATTTTTCATCATCAGAAGAGTGCGTGAATACCCAATGTCCGGTCTTGCTTTCCCCTTCCCAAACAATTCCAAGGGCTTTCAAATCACGTTTGATGGTCATAACTGTAACATTCAAGTGGCTGGCCAATTCCTCCTTTGAGATTGAATTATTTTGATTGATTATCGTAACAAGTTTACTATGTCGAGCATTTTGGGGTACACTTTGGGGTACATTTCCAATACATCGGTTCTGCCAACAGTGGGTTGTTGGGCAAAGAGCGATGAGGTTTGTATAATTGCAGAATAGTGAGTCCGTAGGGTAACCGGCCGGGGTTCCAAATTTCCACGCGATTGCGGAAAAGCATTACCTGCACGCTGCTGATGAAGATGTTGGTCTTTTTCATACGGTGAGGTGTTCGAAATGTTAATAAGTTACTGCTTGCTAACCTCTTTCTTCGGTTTTCTGTAGTACAGTACCAACGTGCCGACTACCACTACCACAAACAGGATGGAGAAGAGCAAGGTTACTTTGTCCAATTTGTGCATCAGCGGAGCTTCGCACTTGAACTCAATCTTGTGCTCGCCGGCGGGTACTACCATCGCACGCAGTATATAGTTTACGCGGAAATATTCTGCCGGTTTGCCGTCAATGTAGGCCTTCCAGTCGGGAGCATAATAGACTTCTGAAAAGACGGCCAACTGCTCTTTGGAGGTCTTGGTCTTATACACCACATAGTCAGGATTGTAGGGCTTTTGGTGCTCCATAATTATCACGGAGTTGCTGTCGCGTTCCAGGTTCTTGTCTTGTACCATAGAGGCAAAGCGCTTGTCGATGATGGCGGTATCGGCGGGGCCGAAACTGTTCAGCGCCAAAATCTCCGCATTGGGATCTTCCACTAATTGGTACTCATTGACGAACCAGGCATTGCCGAGGGCTTCTGGGTTGCGTTGTACCATTGGTTGTCCGTTTTGTCCGGGCACCACGAAATAGCGAGCGTTCAGCATATTGAGCACGTCCATATTGATGTGGCGTGAGAAGTAGAAATCTATTAGGTCTTGGTAACGACGCAATTTGGCAGCGTGGTAACCGCCAATCTGATGATGGAAGGCGGAAGGTTGGGAGTCGTTGAACGTGTTGGTAGAGAGGTCGAACACACGGTAATCCTCGTCTTTGAATTGTGCCGCATATTGGTCAAGGGTTTGATCAACTTGGGTGGGTTTCAGTTTTAATTTCTTTTCAGTAACGAAGTTTTTATCATTCAGGTAGCGTCTATCTACACCCCAGAGATCAATTAGAACCAAGCAGGCCAAGATGCCGATAATAATGCCGGATTTCTTGATTTTGTTGTTGATGTAGAGCCAAAGGAGGCCTGCGGAAAGTACGATGAAGATGAGGGAACGCCAGGAGTCGGACATAAAGAGCGCTTTGCGGTCTTTTACCAAAATATCCTGAATGAAGGACCATTGTTCTTTATATTGGGCAGCCATTTCCACATCGCTGGTACCGGAGAAGGAGAAGCTGTTTGAAAGTACCATCATCAATAAGATGAAGCCGGCGGAGATACCCGTAGAGATATAGAGTCCGCGGTTGAGCTTTTTGGTGTCAATAGGATTTTCTTTGTCAAAGATGGCTTTGAGGGCGAGCACTGCCATCAGCACCATCGTAACGTTGGCAATCACCAAGCTCATAGAGGGGGTGCGGAACTTGTTGTATAAAGGCAGATTGTCGAAAAGGAAACTGTTGAAACCCATCAGGTTCTTGCCCCAGGACATCAGGATGGCGAGGATGGTAGCGAGCAGCAGCCACCAGCGGTCGGGACCTTTAACCACGAACAAACCGAAGATAAAGAGGAAAATGATTATGGCGCCGAAATAGACCGGTCCGGAGGTAAAGGGTTGGTCGCCCCAATAGAGCGGGGCCTGTTCCTGACGAAAGTTTTTATAGAATTCGGATTCGCGACTAACGGTTTCGCCGGATCCACCGCCGTAGGCACCGGGAACTAACAAAGTATAGGTTTCGGCTTTGCCGTAGCTCCAACTGAAGGCGTAGTCTTTATCCAAACCATTAGAGGCGGCAATCGATTTGGGTTCACCGTCTTTGTAGAGGTCTTCCGGAGTAACGGTGATTTCAGAACCGCCACGCATCGTGTATTTAGCGTATTCTTGGTTGACAAACAATAGACGAGCATTGCCACCAACGGAAATTACGCAACCTACAAGTAACACACCTACACCAAGAAGGAATGACTTGAACCATTTATCTTTAAGAGAGAAAATGAAGTAAACTAATCCTAAAACAATGGCAGCCAACATCGTATAGTAGGTGATTTGGATGTGGTTGCTGGCAATTTGTAGTCCTAAAGCTAAAGTGAAAAGGATTCCGCCCCATACATATTTCCGTTTAAAAGTGAGCATCATACCTCCTAAGATAGGAGCCATTAATGCCATGGCGTGGGCTTTAGTGATATGTCCGGCTTCAATAATAATGAGGTTGTAACTTCCTAATCCAAAAGCAACTGCACCCAATAAACTGAGCCAAGGGTTGCATCCTAACATAAGAAGACAAACGTAAAATCCTAGTAAATACATAAATAGGATCCCTATATTACCACTGTATCCAAGGTGACCTAAATGTAAGACGGAATTAATTTTACCAAAAATGGTAGGAGATGGCGAGGCTGTAATTTGATATCCTGGCATTCCGCTAAACATAGAGCTGTTCCAAATAGCGTAGTCTCCAGTGCTTTTATGAAAATTGTGTTGTTCTTTGGCCATTGCCTGCCATTTCAGTGTATCTCCTTGTTGTATGATTTTGCCATCGAACACGGGGGACATATAGATGGCGGCGAGGATAAAGAAGAAGAGGATAATGCCGCCGTGGATAAGGATTTTTTTTGTTGTTGGTTTCATATAGTATAAGATTTTTTATTTTTCTTGTTGAAATAATGATTTCTTAAGTGATTCTCCTATTGGAGTAAGTCTATATTTTTGTGTGGGGCTATTGGGAGAATTGGGTTGCGTAAGTTCAATCAAATTCAGTTTTATAGCCTTCTGCAAGATGTTTTGCTTAAAATATTTTGTGTCCTTAAGTCTTAGTGATTGCATCAAATCATTTTTAGACATTTCACCTTCCAACAATAGCACCATTTGTTTGAGTGTGAAACTCATATTGGATTCAATAGCGTTTACTGGTGGGGTTACTGGTGGGGTTACGATAATTTCTGAATAATCTTCCTTATAGGGAAATTGTACCTGATCCACATTTTCCACACCGATGACTCCACCTTTATCGTCAACACCGATAAAGATATCCCCACCTTTTGTGTTTAAAAAGGCGACGACTTCTTTCTCCAACTTATCATTAAGTTCCCGTTTGAGTTCGGTTGTGTCAGATTCGATCATTTTTTATTTTCCAGAAATAAGGGCGCAAAAATAGTAAAAAAGCGGCTAAAGGGAGTGACCATTTTTTACGTCATTCTTTTTCTGGCAGAATGCTATGCATATCAAGGGGAAAACGCGCTGAAGCCTTTGGCTTGGGCATTCTATGCGGGTCGTCACCTGCTTTTTCTTAGTGTTGGGTCTGCTTATTGGAAAATTCGTTCCATATCCTCCATAGAGAGGCAGGTCGCTTGGATTAGTTTTCCCCTGAAGACTTGCTTTTGCATTTCTGATATTTTTTCTTCCAGAATTTTTTGGCGATATTTGTCTTTATTCCGCTTCACTTCATACACTTCCACTTCACCGGTGAGTCGTTCAGCCACGATGTCTATTTCGCAAGGGTTGTAAGAGGTGTTGGTCTTCAGAATTGAGGGTGATTTTTTCTTCTTTTCCAACCACCATCCTCCAATTTGTTTGTATTTGTAGGATTCCATCAGGCGTTTACGAAACCAACGCTCGAGTGAAATGCCTGAGAAGGTTGGATAGTCGGAAATCATGATTTCTTGCAATGCTGGAAAATTTTGAATTTCAAGTAAATAAGAATAGTGTTGGATATATCTGAACCAGAATCTGAAAAAATTGTCGGTGATTTCGTAGCGTACGGTCTGCGAATTTGGCCCGGCACCAATTGGACGTTTTTTTCTGATTATTTTGTATTCTTCCTCCAATAGTTTCAGATGTCCGCTGATGTTTTTGATGCCTACAGTTGCTTCAATTTGTTTTTGCGTTACTTCTCCCTGAGATATCATATCAAGGATACTGAAATATACATTATGGTTTTTGCCGAATTCCTCTATTAGAATGTTCTTGCCTTCGTTTATGAAGTAATTGTCTCCGCTTGTGCAGATGTAGTGTATCATTTTACGTATGCTGGTACACTGGTTATTCATTAGTATTTCCACATATTTTGCCACGCCACCAGTGATTGTCCACAATGATAAAAGGTCCTCAGTTGAATAGTCTGTTTTGTAATCATGCAAAATTTCGCGGAGAACTTCCGTGGAAAATGGCACCAATCTGATGGTGGCATCATCGCGCCCAAAAAGGGGCTGACTTTTGTCTTTGAAAATTTTCTCCATTGTCCTGTAAATGGAACCGGAGACGATTAGACACATTTTTGTCTCGTGGCGGTACTTGTCCCAAAGTTCTTGCATATCGCTGAAAACATCCGAGTTGATATTGTCGTATTCTTGAAACTCATCTATAAAAAGGATGAACTTTCGCCTTTGGGCAATGTTGAGCAATAATTCAAACAGTTCACGAAAAGTTGTAATGCCGTCGGGTACAAATTCTCCCAACTTGTTCCTTATCTCTTTGCAGAAAATATCAAGCAAAGTCCCTTCCGTTTTCTTGCCGACAAAGAAATACAATGATGGAATATTTTGCTCATATTCTTGAATTAAATGAGTTACAAGGCTGGTTTTCCCGATGCGACGTCTTCCTACTATAATGGTGAGTCGGGAATAGTCGTCAAATGATTGTCGTATCATTTCTTTTAGTCTTGATAACTCTAACTCTCTACCATAGAACTTTTTCATATCTCTGTTTTATAATGACGGTTATTGTAATGGCTATAATAATTGGCGGCAAAGATAGTTTTTTTCACAAATTCACCAAATGCTTTTGTGAACCATTTTTTAAAATTTCGCAATAGTTTATGAATGGAGCTGTCGGTTCCCCGTATTATTTCTGCAAACCCTTATCTTGTCTCCACAATCTCCCTGAAATACTCAATCGTTTTTTCCAAGCCTTCGCGCAGTTGGATGGTGGGTTCCCAATCGAGGATGGCTTTGGCCTTGTCAATGACGGGTTGGCGCTGCTGCGGGTCGTCCTGTGCGGCGGGTTGGTAGATGATTTTCGACTTTGCGCCGATCAGCTCAATCACCAATTCTGCCAATTGTTTGATGGTGAATTCGTTGGGATTTCCCAAGTTGATGGGGCCGGTGATGGTGTCATCGGTATTCATCATCTTGATTAGTCCATCCACAAGGTCGTCGCAATAGCAGAAGCTGCGAGTTTGGGAGCCGTCACCGTAGATGGTGATGTTTTCGCCTTTGAGGGCCTGCACGATGAAGTTGGAAACCACGCGCCCGTCATTGGGGTGCATGTGCGGCCCATAGGTATTGAAAATGCGCACCACCTTGATTTTGACTTTGTTCTGTCGGTGATAGTCGAAGAAGAGGGTCTCCGCGCAGCGCTTGCCTTCATCGTAGCAGGAGCGTATGCCGATGGGGTTCACGTTGCCCCAATACTCTTCAGGTTGCGGATGGACAAACGGGTCGCCATAGACTTCGCTGGTGGAAGTTTGCAGGATTTTGGCTCCGATATGTTCGGCCAACTCCAACATATTGACAGCGCCTACCACAGAGGTGCGAACTGTCTTAATGGGGTTGTGCTGATAGTGGATGGGAGAGGCCGGACAGGCCAAGTTGTAAATTTCGTCCACCTCAACGAAATAGGGGTCAATGATGTCGTGACGGATGGATTCAAAGTAGGGATTGTCCATTAAATGGATGATATTACGCTTGTTGCCTGTATAGTAATTGTCTAAGCAGATAACTTCGTTGCCTAAGTTGAGCAGCTTTTCGCATAAGTGTGAGCCGATGAATCCGGCACCGCCGGTGACTAAGATTTTTTTCATTGTGTGGGTGAAATTATGGGCGGCAAAAGTACAATAAAAATCAAAATATATTATGTATGTTTGCGCCCTTATAAAAGCTATCAGGTATGAAAGTGATAATTGTTGGGACCGCGTATCCCTATCGCGGCGGTTTGGCCGCCTTTAACGAAAGGTTGGCACAGGAGTACGTGCAGAATGGTCACGATGTGGAAGTCTATACCTTTACGCTGCAATATCCGAGTTTCCTATTCCCTGGGAAGACGCAATACAGCACAGATCCTGCACCCGCGGGGTTGAAGATTTTCCGCAAAGTGAATTCCTGCAATCCGTTCAATTGGTTGAAGGTCGGGAAGGAAATAGCCGCCAAGAAACCGGATAAAGTGATTTTCGCCTATTGGATGTCCTTTATGGCACCATGTATGGGAACCATTGCACGACAGATCCATCGCCGTTGCTCGGCAAAAATCATTGCTTTAGTACATAATATGCTGCCGCACGAGCCAAACATATTGGATAAGATGTTGCCGCCCTATTTTGTAAAATCAATGAATGCCTTTGCTGCACTATCAAAATCAGTGGTTGAAGATATCGAAAAATTTGACAAGCGTCACTGTCCCAAAACTTTTTCACCACACCCGATATACGACCATTATGGTGAAAAGATGAGTAGAGACGCGGCTCTTGCGCAGTTGGGCTTGGATGCATCCTGCCAATATGCGCTCTTTTTTGGCTTTATTCGCGCCTATAAGGGGTTGGATTTATTGTTGAAAGCGTTTGCTGATGATCGATTGCGCGCTATGCCCGTCAAGTTGATGGTGGCTGGCGAATTTTACGAAGATGAAGCACATTATCAGGAGTTGATCGATAAATTAGGCATTCGCGACAGAGTGGTCTTGCACACGGATTTTATTCCTAACGACAAGGTTAAGCTCTATTTTAATGCGGCAGATATTATTACCCAAACTTATAAGACAGCCACGCAGAGCGGTGTCACCCAAATCGCCTTCCATTTTGAGAAATCTATGTTAGTAACCAATGTAGGTGGTTTGCCTGAGATTGTTCCGAATGGAAAAATCGGCTATGTGGTAGAACCTGATGCTATGCAGATTGCAGATGCGTTATGTAAGTTTTTTGCAGAAAACAAACAGACTGAGTTTGAACACAACATTGTAGAGGAGAAGAAAAAATACGAGTGGTCTCGGTTGGTAGAAGCTATCGAATCACTTTAATTAATTTATTTTTCACCTTTAACGAAAAAATGATAGCGGGCTAAAAGTGATTTTTTTTCTCACTTTTAGCCCGCTATCGTGCGTCTTTTTTATCTTTGCGCCCTCTTTTAAAAGAATCAATCCAGTATATTCCAATAGTAATAAATTTGTAATCAGCAACTTATCAATATGACTCCACGAATTACACAATCCATCACAGACAGTATCAACGCCAAACAGGCAATCTTGAACGACTCGGAATTTCTTGCCCGCATTGAGGCGGCTGCCGAGATGATTACGGATTCTTTGCGCAATGGTGGCAAAATCCATTTCTGCGGCAATGGCGGTAGCGCCGCTGACGCCCAACACCTTGCCGCTGAGCTTTCCGGCCGCTTCTACTTCGATCGCCCGCCGCTCAACGCGGAGGCATTGCACTGCAACACTTCCTATCTCACCGCTGTGGGCAACGATTACGGCTACGACCTCATTTTCTCACGCCTTCTGAAAGGTACGGCCAAAAAGGGCGACGTCATCGTGGGGATTTCCACTTCCGGAAATTCCAAGAACATCGTCAATGCTTACGAGGTGGCCCGCGAAATGGGTGTCCACGTTATCGCGATGACGGGCGAAACCGGCGGCAAGATGAAGGATTTTGCAGACATACTGCTCAATGTGCCCTCCAAAGATACGCCCCGCATTCAGGAAAGCCACATCATGATTGGCCATATCATCTGCGAACTCGTCGAAACCGCAATGTTTTCGCGTTAATGTTGCAAAATTGAAACATTATTTATATTTTTGCCGCGCAAAATTTCAAATATGAATCGTTATGAATGATGATATTTATGCGTTGGCAGATGATGTTATATTGAAAAAGATGGGGGAGCGGTTGAAAAGTCTGCGTTTGAAACAAAATATAACGCAGGAAAGTATGGCAGATCGTTCTCAACTTTCTTTATCGGCCATTAAAAGGATGGAAAAGGGTGATATTCACTCTATGGAATCCTTGATACGTTATTTACGGATGTTACGTCAATTGGATTATTTGGAAGACTTCGTTATGGAGGAACCCATCAGTCCGAATGAATATTATAAAATGCTGCACGCATCAAAGAATCAGAATAATCGGAAACGTGCCAGCAAAAAGATTGTATTATCTGATAAAATTGAATCGGAATGGTAGAGGTTGCCAAAGCATTGCTTTTTGGGAAAACTATGGGTACTTTATTGTGGGATGTTTCTCACGGAAGGGCTGTTTTCGAATATGAAGAATCTTTTGAGAAAAGCAATTTAGAACCGTCTCCTTTGCAAATGCCTGTACGAAGTGGTGTGTCATATTCCTTTGGACGACTGGATTATGAAACCTATAAGGGACTACCAGGGTTGTTTGCAGATTCATTGCCGGATACATACGGACGTGCATTATTTGAGCAGTGGCTATCTTTGATAGGTCGTACAACAGCAAATCCAGTAGAAACCCTTTGTTTTATGGGAAAACGTTGTATGGGTGCAATAGAGTATGAACCTGCCGTAGAAATCAAGTATGAATCTGCCTCTTCGTTTGCCATTGATAAATTGGTTGAGGTTGCTCAACTTGCCGTGAATGAAAAACAATCGTTTGCAACTAATTTGAAAGAAGATGCGAAATGTGCAATTGCGGATATTTTGCGAATAGGTACTTCGGCAGGAGGGCAACGTGCAAAAGCAATTATTGCTTACAACCCTATTACGGGAGAGGTTCGCAGTGGACAGATTAATGCCCCTGATGGTTTTGGCTATTATATCATCAAATTAGATGGAGTATCTGGAAATGTAGGATTGAAAGAAACAAACAATCATGGCCGTATAGAATATTCTTTTTACTTGTTGGCTAAAAATTGTGGCATAGATATGACCTGTTGTGATTTAATAGAGGAAAATGGTCGAGCCCATTTCATTACGGAACGTTTTGACAGAATTCGCAATGGAAAAATTCACATGCAGACATTGTGCTGTTTAGCTCATTATGATTATCGTCAGTTACGTGCCTATTCGTATGAACAGAATTTTGAGGTGATGCGTAGATTGCATCTCCCATATTCGGATGCCCAGAAAATGTTTGCGCGTATGGTTTTCAACGTTGTAATTCGTAATCAGGATGACCATACAAAAAATATTTCTTATTTGATGAATGATCAAGGTCACTGGGCATTATCTCCCGCATACGATATGGGGTATGCTTATAATCCGAAAGGGGGATGGACATCTCAACATCAGATGTCTGTCAATGGAAAATTTACAGATATTACCAAGGAAGACTTGTTGGAATGCGGTCGTAAAAACAATATCAGGAATGCTCATGAAATCATTGACATGATTGTTGAAAATGCTTCCCATTGGCCGAACTTAGCCCGCCAGTGTGGTGTGCCGAATGATATCGTCAACCGAATATTTCAACATTTTGAGTTACAATGAGTAAACCTCTTTCATCGTAATCATTTTATAGAGTAGCGTGGCGGCGAGCACGTCTGACACATAGTTGCCTTCTTGTGGGCAAAGTTCCACGATGTCGAAGCCGACGACGTTTTTGCTTCGGAATACGTTATCTAAGAATTTCAATGTCGGGTACCATTGTAATCCGCCAGGCAGTGGTGTGCCGGTGGCTGGAAGGATGGAAGGATCTAATCCGTCTAAGTCGAAAGTGATATAGACATTGTCGGTCAGGCGGTTTATTGCAGGCATTATCCATTCCTCGTTGTCATAGATGTTGTGCGCATAGAAGATGTTTTCGGGCACGATGTTGTGCTGTTCTTCGGTGCATACGTTGCGGATGCCGACTTGAACCACGCGGGCAAAATCCTGTGCGCGGCGCATTACGCAGGCGTGATTATAGATGGAATCGTGATATTCATCGCGGAGGTCGGCGTGTGCGTCGATTTGTAGGACGGTGAGGTCCTTATGTGCTTCGCTCATGGCTTTGATAGCGCCCACGGAAACCGAATGCTCGCCACCTATCAGGGCTATGTGTTTGCCCATTTGTTGATAATGTCGAACACGTTCATATACAGACTGCACCATCGCATCTGGAGAGGAAAAGTCATATTCGTGATGGTCTGTGTAGATGCCGGCGCTGCATGCTTCGCACTGGTATTGCACATCATAGAGTTCTAAGCTGTCGGAGGCGTTGAGGATGGCTTGAGGTCCTTTGTCGGCGCCTTTTACAAACGTGCTGGTGCCGTCGTAGGGCACGGAAAGAAGGATATAGCGTGCGGATTCCAACGTGAGAAATTCGTCATCCATATCCATAAAATGAGTCATCTGCTTTATCATTGTTTCAGTTCTTTTGCTAAAAATTTGGCAGTAAAGCCGACATTTTTCTTGACGATTTGTTCGGGGGTTCCTACGGCGAGAACCTCACCGCCGGCACGTCCGCCTTCGGGGCCCATGTCAATAATCCAGTCCGCTACTTTGATAACGTCCATGTTGTGCTCGATGACGATGACGGTGTTGCCGCGCTCCACCAGTTGGTTTAATACGTTGAGCAGAATGGAGATGTCGTGGAAATGTAGTCCGGTGGTGGGCTCGTCCAGAATATAGACGGTGTGTCCGGTTTCTTTTTTGGAGAGTTCGGCTGCTAATTTCACACGTTGCGCCTCGCCCCCAGAAAGGGTGGTGGAGGATTGTCCCAAACGGAGATATCCTAAGCCCACGTCGGCCATGGTCTTGAGTGGCTGTGCGATTGAGGGGATATTTTCAAAAAAGTCAATGGCGTGTTCGATGTCCATTTCAAGCACGTCGTTGATGGATTTTCCCTTATAGCGAATTTCGAGTGTTTCATTGTTGTAGCGTTTGCCGCCGCATTTTTCGCAGGTGACATACACATCTGGAAGAAAATTCATCTCAATGGTTTGAACACCAGCTCCTTTGCATTCTTCACAACGTCCGCCCGGGACGTTGAAAGAAAATCGTCCGGGCTTGTAGCCGCGGATTTTGGACTCGGGCAGTTCGGTGAACAGTTTGCGTATGTCATCAAATACGCCCACGTAGGTCACTGGATTGGAACGGGGAGTCCGTCCAATGGGCTGCTGGTTGATTTCGATAATTTTATCAATAAAGTCCAATCCTACAATATCATCGTATGCCAACGGTTTCTTCTCGGAATGGTAGATGTATTGATTAAGAATCGGATAAAGGGTCTCGTTGATTAAGGTGGATTTGCCGCTGCCGGAAACACCTGTCACGCAAATAAATGTACCCAAAGGAAATTCCACAGTAACGTCTTTCAGATTATTTCCTTTGGCACCGACAAGGGTTAGCGATTCGCCATTGCCTTTGCGCCGCTTTTTAGGAACTTCGATTTTTTTACGTCCGGTCAGATAGTCGGCGGTTAGGGAGTCGGCTTTAAGGATTTGGTCATACGTTCCGCAGGCCATGATATGTCCGCCGTTTTCACCAGCAGCCGGGCCGACATCAACGATGAAGTCGGCGGCTTCCATCATGTCGCGATCGTGTTCCACTACGATGACGCTGTTGCCGATATCGCGCAAATCCTTGAGAGATTGGATGAGCAGTTGGTTGTCGCGTTGATGCAGTCCGATACTTGGCTCGTCAAGGATGTACATCACGTTGACGAGTTGGGAACTGATTTGGGTGGCCAATCGGATACGTTGTGCCTCCCCGCCCGACAATGACGCGGCGGAGCGGTCTAAGGAAAGATATTGGATCCCGACATTGCAGAGGAATTTGAGTCGGAAGTTGATTTCGCGCAGGATTTCGGAGGCAATGCGTTTTTGTGTGGCATTGAGTTTCTTGGGGAGTTGTTCTATCCAAGCACTCAATTCCGAAATGTCCATGTGAGCCAATTCAGCGATGTTTTTCCCATCCAAGCGAAAGTGGAGGGATTCTTTTTTCAGTCGGGCCCCATGGCAATGTGGGCACGGTGACATGTTGACGAATTGGTTTATCCATTTCCGCAATGAGGCGGGCATGTTGTCGCTGCTTAAGTTGCGGATGTAGTTGATGACACCTTCAAAGGATTTTTTGATGGGGGTCAGTCCGGAGTATTCGCGTTGCACATGGAGTAGTTCGGGAGAACCGTACAGTACCATGTTCAGGTTTTGTTCGGAGAGTTCGTTGATAGGGTCGGAGAGAGAGAAGTTGTATTTGACGGCCAACGCATCCAGTTCGCGGAAAAGTAGCGTGTTTTTATATTCTCCTATGGCGGCGATACCACCCTTTTTGATAGATTTGGACGGGTCTGGAATGATTTTTTCGAGGTCGATTTCTGATACCGTACCCAAGCCGCTGCAGTGCTCGCAGGCCCCGTATGGCGAGTTGAACGAGAAGGTGTTCGGTTCCGGTTCCGGGTAGGAAATACCGGTGGTCGGGCACATCAAAAACTTGCTGTAGTTTTTCACCTCGTTAGAATCATTGTCGATAATCATGATGGCACCTTTGCCATATTTCATGGCGATATGCACGCTGTTGGTCAGGCGCACTTTGGAAAATTCCGTAACGTTGAGGGTGTCAATGGCCAACTCGATATCGTGGATTTTGTATCGATCGACTTGCATGTTGAGCATGAGCTTGCGCATAACGCCGTCAATACGCACGCGGGTGAATCCCTGTTTGCGGATATTCTCAAAAAGTTCCTTATAGTGGCCTTTTCTTCTTCTTACAACGGGTGCCAATATGGAGATGTATCGTCCGTCGTAGCGGCTGAGGATAAGGTCGATAAGTTCTTTTTCGGTGTAATGCACCATCTTTTCCTGTGTGTTGTAGGAGTAGGCATCCGCCACGCGGGCGTAGAGCAGTCGAAGGAAGTCATACACCTCGGTGATGGTGCCCACGGTGGAGCGTGGGTTTTTGTTGACCGTTTTTTGCTCAATGGAAATTACGGGATTGAGACCGGAAATCTTATCCACGTCGGGATGCTCGAGGTTGCCGATAAAATGGCGTGCGTAAGCGGAAAACGTGTCCATATAGCGTCGCTGGCCCTCTGCATAGATGGTGTCAAAAGCCAAGGAAGACTTTCCGCTGCCGCTTAATCCGGTAACCACCACCAATTGTTGTTGGGGGATGGTGATAGAAATGTTTTTCAAATTGTTTTCACGCGCACCGGAAACGACGAGCGAATCTTCAGCAAAAGTGTTGTCTTCCATTGATTTATAGGTATTAGCAATCCTCTGAAAAAGAGGGCCGCAAAGATACAAAAATTAATGGGCTAATTGGTTAATGCGTAAATGAAGATACGTAGGAAAAAATATTCTTCTCGTAGGTGGTGGAGTGGGGATTATATTTAAAATAAATCAGAATGGCTGCCTGTACTCAACATTAATAGAATCAATTCATCATCAAATTGCTGCCAAATCAGAAGCCAATCGGGTTGGATGTGACATTCCCACGTGTTGTTACCTTGAGTTCCGATAAGTTTGTGTGGCTTGTACGCGGCAGGTAAAGAACCATTTGACGAAAGCATATCTACAATTTCTGCAATTAGAGATACGTCAAGTCCTCGTTTTGTACAACGTTTAACATCTTTTTTGAATCTTCCGGTAAAGTTTACTTTGTACATTATTCTAAACATTTACGAAGAAGATCACTTCCATTTTCAGCAGTAAAAACTCTACCAGCTGCCACATCTTCCAATGCTAACTCGAGACTTCCTTTCTTTTTGCGTTTCGGAGTAGTTTTCACCGTAACACCGGCAATATTGCTTAGCACTTTTCGCAAACTGGGAAGTATGCTGTCGTTATCAATAGTTAATATTAATTCAGTCATAGTTGTGGTTTTTAAGGGCCGCAAAGATACAAAAATTAATGTGCTAATCTGAACGACTTTTTACCAACCAAACGGATGCGGTTCGGTGGGTAGTGCAGCTAACGGATGGTAATCGCCGACCAGACCGATGGCCTTTGCGTTGCGGATGTCATAGACGGTTTGGATGCAGGCCCGCACATCGTCTAATCCGAAGCCGTGACCGGCTAATATGTGCTTATAACTTTCCGTGTGCAATTCCGTGAAACCGCCACTAAACTCGAATTCTTCGTTCTCTATAGTTATGGAACGATATGTACGTAATCCTTGCTC
>JAZUEE010000290.1:0-6249 GCA_045639985.1 Bacteroidales bacterium | reverse complement strand
AAAGCCAACTTCCCTGCGCGTATCGCCTTCCGCGTGCAGTCCGGCGTCGATTCCAAGACGATTTTGGATGCAACGGGTGCTAACCAATTGATAGGCAAAGGCGATATGCTGATTTCCACGGGTAGCGATCTGGTGCGTCTGCAATGCGCCTTCGTCGATACGCCAGAAGTGGAAAAAATTGCAGAATATATCGAGGCCAAAGCTGAAGTAAGTCCTTTGCTCGAACCATACGCACTACCTGACGTTCCCGAAACAGGTTCCGATTCTTCCTCTACGGAAACGAATTTTGATGATGAACCCAGCTCCGGCACCATAGATCCGTTGTTTGTTGATGCCGCTGTCTTGATGGTGCAAACACAGCAGGGCTCTACTTCGCACATTCAGCGCCGAATGAAGTTGGGCTATAATCGCGCAGGCCGTATAATGGACCAATTGGAAGAATTTGGCGTGGTGGGCGCTGCCAACGGTAGCAAACCCCGCGACGTTCTCATTAAAACAGAAGCCCAACTGCGCGAAATGCTCGCCTCCAAAGGCATGCTTTAAACTTAGTGCAAACGTTGGTGGTCTCTGAATGCCTTTTGCGTCAGGAAAATGGTTAATGATGAATGGTGTGTGGGCATTATTAAATCGGAAACTATATAATAATTATTATGATGAAAAAGAGTTTTATTATCAGTCTTATTGTTTGTTTGTTCTGTTGTTCTGTCTCAGCGCAGAATACCGATGGCGGTGCGACCGACATTTTAAAGAAGGTTTCCGCCAAATACCAATCCTTCACTTCCATGCAGTTCCATTATACATTGAAGGTGACGAAAGAAAGCAAAACATTAAAAACCACACAGGGCGATTTCGCTTTGAAAGGAAACAAATATCATACAACGTATAGCGGTCAGACATTTTTCTGTGATGGTCATTCGATTTGGAATTATCAGAAATCCACGAATGAAGTTTCCATTTACGAATATGATCCGGAGGATGATGACAATCTGATGAATCCCCAGAAGATTTTGAAAAATTGGGATAAGCACTTCCGCGCCAAATTTATTCGTGATGAATTTGTCAATAATGTGTCTAATAGTATTATAGATATGACACCAAAAACCGCGCAGTCTTATTATCGTATTCGCTTATATATAAATAAAGGAAACAACCAGATTTTGCGGATTGCCGTTTACGATAAGGATAATACAATTTATTCCTATTACATTGAGCAATTTAAATCAAACGTCACACTGTCGGATAGTTACTTCGTATTTGATAAAAGTAAATATCCTGGCGTAGAGGTGAATGATATGCGATAAGTTTGATTATTGCAGTTTTCGTATCGTTTTTCCCACATTGATCCAGTGGTCGGCGACACGCTCGGCGTTAGAGGAAAGCGATAGGTATTGAGCGCCGACATCTGCGGTGCAGACACCCTTGCTTAATCGTTTGATGTGATTTTCTTCCATTGCTTTCGTAAGATCGTCGATTTCCTCTTCAATGACGTTGGCCTCTTCAAGGGCTTCGAAATCTTCATCAATGTAGGCCTTCATGACATATTCATAAACGTCTTTGATACGTGTTTGTAGTTGGCGGATTTCCTTAACGGCATCTTCGGAGAAGTTGTGGTTGAGGAAGCGCAGGCTTTCTGCGTATTCAACAATGTTTTCGGCATAGTCGCCGATACGTTCCAAATCGCGGACGGAGCGGAACGTGGTGGAAAGATAGATGTGGTCCTGTTGGTTGACACGTGGGTTGTCGGATAGTTTGACCACGTAATCGACGATGGCTTGATTCAAGAAATTGAGTTCGTTTTCGCGGGAATGGAAAGTCTCTACTTCAGCAAAATCCATGGTGCAGATGATGTTCAGCGAACGGTTGAAATTCTCCATGGCGATTTCTGCCATATTGATAATTTCGTGTTTGGTCTGCTGAATGGCCACAGGTGGAGTTTTTAGTAGATTATCATCCAAGAAATACAAGTGTGGGGCATCAGGGTCAATAACATTTTTATCTTCGGGGACAAGGCGACAAACGAGACCGACTAAAACATTGGTAAGTGGCAGGATGATAATGACGGTGCAGACGTTGAAGAAAGTATGGAACATGGCCAGTTGGGTCTGCGGGGCTCCTGGGAACCATAAAGTGAAAATATGACCATACGAAAATGAACCACTCGTAACAAGCCAAAGAATGCCCTCCACGATGAGAAAGATGACTACACCGCTAATATTGAAGAAGAGGTGGATGAGTGCTGTGCGCTTGGCATTGCGACCAGAAGTAATACCGGCAATGATGGCTACAACGCAAGACCCGATATTAGAGCCCATGGTCATGAAAATACCCTGATCGATACTGATGAGTTGGGTGACGACCATGGCGAGGGCTATTGATGTCATCACGGAGGAACTCTGGATGATAGCTGTCAAAACCGTTCCGATAAGCACCAACAGGAGGGGATTGCTGATTTTGGCGAGGGCGAGTTTTATGGAATCCTGAGCGGCAAAGTCCGCCATTGAACTGCTCATCAATTCCAAACCGACGAAAAGCATACCGAAACCGGCGAGAATGCCGCCGATTTTCTTCCAAATGTCCTTTTTGGCAAAGAGCATAATAAAAGCGCCGACACCAGCCAATGAGCAAAAAACAATGGACGAGGTAATGGCGCTGTTGCTTCCGAACATACCGAGAGCCACAATTTGTGCGGTGATGGTCGTACCGATGTTGGCACCGTAGATGATGGTGGCGGCTTGGACCAAGGAGATAATGCCCGCATTAACAAAGCCGATGGCCATGACTGTGGTCGCACCCGAACTTTGGATGGCCGCTGTTCCTAATGCGCCAATGCCGACACCTAAAAGCTTACTCTTAGATGCTTTGGAAAAAAGACTCTTTAATTTGTTGGAAGATGCCGATTCAAGGTTTGTACTCATCATCTGGCAGGCAATGAGGAATATGCCGATACCAGCGGTAAGAGTGAGAATTGCGGATAAAACTGCTGCGAAACTCATATATAAAAGTTAAGGCCGCGAAAATAAAAAAAATGTACAAATAGGCGAATGCGAAATTCGTAAATGTGTTAATGTTTCTATACTGGTTGGTTGAAAAAAGTAGAATAGAAGGCATACAAACAACGAATTGCAGACAAACCGAAGTGGATATCAGGCGAGTGGATAATGTTCGGCGAAGTTCCGAAAGAGCAAAGCTGATTCTCCATTCATACGCCAGAAATCTTGGGCATCAAATCCCCTATAGCACTATTGGAAGCGATATTTACCCAAATCTTTTACCTCACCGTCACTGGTATTCCCTCGCTGTGCGAGGTGAACTCGGGTGCGTACATACACTGCATCGTGGTTAGCCCGTTGCTGTAGGTTCCGGCCATTGTGGCCACTAACGTGTATTCAAACACATACGTGCCCTTAGGCAGATAATCAATGAAGAAGTTGGTGGCGGCGTCGCGCGTGGATTCGTAGTACCAGAGTCCGTCTTGATGCTTGTAGCCCGACAGGACGTTGGTGGGCTCGAAGCAGGAGGCACGCATATCTTTGAGATGCACATACTCCATATCGCGGTCGGTGCGGATTTCCACACGCACGCGCACGCGGTCACCGACCTTGATAGGTGACTGCTCGGTGATTTCCGTCAGCACCTCGCCACGCTCGTTGAGTTCCACTTTGTAGAGTTGCTTGCGGATGTTCATCTCCACATCCTGACTGTGCTCCACTTTGTCCAAGTTCTCCAAATATTGCCAGTACAGTCCGCCCCAGGCAGGACCGGAACTGCTCTTGTCGATTTTTAAGGTGGCCATATCTGCCTTCACGTCAGTGCCCGGCCAGCTCTTCTTGATGTAGCCCGTGCCGGCTTCGGCGGCCAATGTGGTGTCACCTTCCCGATACTGCCAATCGCCTAAGGTCAGCTGCACGCTACTGGCGTTTTCCAATTGGCTGTTGTTGAGCAACAACGCATAGATGGCCTCCGTGGTGGATTTGGTCGTGGGCCAACTTTGCGTCTGCTTCTGCTTCAGCAGCCACAACTGCATCTCTTCCACGGATTTCTCATCTTTCGTGA
Organism: Bacteroidales bacterium; assembly: GCA_045639985.1. Lineage (GTDB taxonomy): Bacteria > Bacteroidota > Bacteroidia > Bacteroidales > WCHB1-69 > F23-D06. Next base: position 2,196 of record JAZUEE010000290.1, on the reverse strand, counting down.
TGGTGTTGAAGGCCTCGATGAGCAAAGCTTGGCGCTCAATTGGCGCTTCGTACCAGAAATAGCCGTAACCGGATTTCTTCCAGAACATGCCCATCTCTTCATTGTGCTGCGCCATGGATTTGATGTGGCTGACAATCTCTTTGGCCAACTGCGTATCGCCATTGCGATAGCAAATCAAGGCAATCATTCCCTGCATATAGATGGATTGGTTCTTCCAATCTTTCTTGATATTGTTGTAGTTGAAGTAATAGGCCTCTTTGCATTTCTCAGGAACGGCTTGTTTCATGAAGAAACTGCGGGCATACAGGTAGTGGATGTTGCCCCAGCCGGAAACTTTATCTTTTCTTTGATAACGCTGGTAGTAGTCGTACATCTGCTGGTCGATGTAACTGATGGCTTTGCGCTGCGTGTTGTTGTTGAAGTCGGTGGGCACGTTCAGCACTTGCAGATGTCCCAGCCCGGCTAAAATATGCTCGGTGATATAGGTGCTGCTCTGTCCGCCGTTGAACCACGACCAGCCGCCGTCGCCATTCTGGCGGTCCTGCAGTTTGCGGCAGGCGTCTTTGCCTTCGCGCGCCATACGTTGCAGGTCAAAGAGCAAGGCGATGTTCTGCTTGCGGGCCGACTCGCGCTGGGCATCCATCACCCACGGCGTCTCTTCCAATAGGATGGTTTTCAGTTCCTGGTTCTTTTCCAATTGGGAGCAAAAGGCGTCAGGTGTACTGTTCAGCCATTCGTCGAATACGGTTTTGATGCGCGGATGGCTGTTGACCAAGTTGGCAGCCAAGGCGTTGGCATAGTAGCGACTGAAAACCTGCTCGTTGCACTCGTAGGGATATTCCATCAGATAGGGCATGGCCTGGATGGCGTACCAAATCGGATTGGGCGTAAATTCCAAAGTCAGCGACTGGGTGGAAAGGGTTGAGTTAGAAGCTGCAAAACTGTTCTTCAACCTATCGAAAGTGAAGGTTTTGCTGCCCTTGCCGGAGATGTGCAGTTGCATGGCTTCTGTAACCAAAATGCGGTTGGTGAGCACCGGCAGGGTGGCTTCCTCGCCATCGGAGAAGGCGGGTGACTCCAAATTGGTGGCCACGATGCGGTAGGTGACGGCACTGAGGTCGCGCGGCACAACTACCGTGAAGTGTACTTCCTGACTCTCGCCCGGTTTCACCTCGAAGGACATAACGTTGGCGTCTTGGATGAGGTTCAGCGGCGTGTCGTCCATTGCGTTGCGGAAACTGAGCGTCACGTTGCCGCATTGCATTACGCTGTCGGTGTTGACAACCTTGGCGGAGAACATAAGCGTGTCGCCTTCACGCAGGAAGCGTGGCGCATTAGGAACCACCATCAGCTTCTTGCTTGTGGTGACGAACTTTTCGAAATAGCCACTCATCAAATCGTTGTTGTGCGCAAATCCCTGCAGATGCCAGCGGGTAAGTGATTCGGGCATCGTGAAAGAAACCAGCACATTGCCCTCTGCGTCGGCCTTCAGGTGCGGATAGAAGAAGGCGGTTTCGGCGAAGTTGGTGCGCACGGCGACCGGCTCTTCCGGGGCATTCGTGGGCGCGGGTGTCTCGGCAGCCCTTTCTTTGACGGCAGACTCGCCAGTCTCAAAATCGACACTCTCTTCCATAAAGTCCGAAGAAAAGTCTATGGCGGAATTTACGGATATATTGTCTTCTACTACATTCAAGACAACTTCTTCCTGTTCTTGAGCGGCTGTGGCCATCATAGGTCTTCTGCCATATGTCGTCCGATATCCGTATCGAGAGCCGAAAAAGCAATTCAAGGCTGGGTATAGTCTTTCTTTATAATTGCCGAAAGATTCTTTTGACAATTGATACGCATAGGCCTGAGAGAAATTGGAAGGACCATATTGGAACGAATATCTATAAGAGGATTTGTTATGGACAAAAATGAATTTCGAAAAAGAATTGATTCCGGCCAATGCATCCAGTGAGGCGTCATACATAGCGCATAAAAGTTCGGCCGCCACCTTTTCTCCCAGGTGGTTTTTCAATCGTATTTGGTATTGCTCTTGACTGCCCGGCTGCGTCTTGTCGCGGAAGGTGATGAAATCGAAATCGATTTTCTGATGGGAGTATGGCACATACAAACCGAGGTCGTCGGAATAGGTTCTGCCATTCTGTACGACGAAGGCGTGGAATATCAGTTGGCCAAGCTCTTTTTCGGATA
>JAZUEE010000289.1:0-4033 GCA_045639985.1 Bacteroidales bacterium | reverse complement strand
GCCCCGAAAGGGTAGTGTTGGAAAAAGAACCGATTCGGCTGCAGCGCAGAATCTCCCGCTCTTTGGTGAAGTCAAGATTGACGAGGTCTGTTTTGTCAAATTCGATATAACTCATTGTATAGGCGTTTTCTTTTAATTCTGGATCGTTGTCTGTATTGTTGTTTTCTAGGTGCTTCGCTTGGATTCATGAGTTGAAATAGAAATCGGGTTGTAGATAACCACGTATTCAATATTTTCATAGAAAAAAACGGCGCAAAGATATACAATTATTTTTTTGTCTTACTATAAATATATAGTATATGCTGTTTTTTTTGAAAATGATTCTGAACAGTTGTTGATTACTCTTTAGATTTTTTGCAATAGATTGAAAAAAATGTGCTTTATTTTCTTGAAATCTAGTGGCAGAATTTGACAGTGATGATATATGATGCTGATTGTCAATTTGATAAAAATGTATGGAAGAGTTTGGAAAAACCAAAAAAAATGTATTTTTGCGCTCACAAAAAAGGCGGGGTAGCTCAGTCGGTTAGAGCGTCGGATTCATAACCCGGAGGTCACGAGTTCAATTCCCGTTCCCGCCACAAAAGCCAGCAAACGCTGGCTTTTTTTTATGCCGTTAAGTTGGACAATAATATCAAGAAATGTTATTTTTGCCGCCTCTTAAAGATTAGCTATGAAAAAATTCAAACTCTTGATTTGCATACTGCTTTCCCTAAGTTGTATGTTGCCGTTTGGTTGCGGTAAAAAGAAAAAAAACAAACCCCAGGAAGAAACATCGTTCATACCTGCTCCGGCGTTTTCGGCCGATTCAGCGTATGCCTATGTTAAAGCCCAAACGGATTTTGGTCCACGTACGTTAGGTAGTGAGTCGCACAACCAGTGTCAAGATTATCTGCTACGACAATTGTCCCGTTTTTGCGATACGGCGTTTGTTCAAAATTTCTCCGTGAAAACATACGATGGCAAAAGCTGGAATGCCGCCAACCTCATTGGCAGTTTTGCTCCTGAAAAATCAGAACGTATTGTGCTTTCATCCCATTGGGATTCGCGCCCTTTTGCCGATCATGATCCCCTTGCGGAAAATCATGATAAGGCAATAGACGGTGCCAACGATGGTGCTTCTGGTGTGGGCGTGCTTTTGGAAGTGGCCCGTCAGCTGAGCCGGCTGAATCCGAATGTCGGTGTGGATATTGTTCTTTTCGATGCGGAAGATTATGGCCCCAAAGAAGGTGACGACGCGCCTAACGGCGATTGGTGGGGGCTCGGTTCGCAATATTGGGCCCAACATCTGCATGCGCCCAATTACCAAGCCCGCTTCGGCATCCTTTTGGATATGGTGGGCTCGTTCAACCCCTGCTTTATGCAAGAAAGCTTTTCCATGCGTGATGCCCAACCGATTGTGGCCAAAGTGTGGAGTACGGCGTATAATTTGGGCTTTGGCGACGTGTTTGTCAATTCCCCAGGCGGCATTATTACCGATGACCATTATTATGTGAACAAATATTCCAATATTCCGATGATTGACATTATTCATTACGATGCTGCCTCCGGAACGGGCTTTGACCCGACGTGGCACACGCTCAATGACAATATCCAACATATCGATAAAAACACGTTGGATATAGTAGGTAAAACAATTTTACAAGTGATTAAATCCGAACAATAATGCCTGTTAAAGTTTTTAAATTCGGAGGCGCTTCGGTGAAAGACGCTCCGGCAATTGAAAATATCCAACATATTTTAAGACTATACCCAGATGAACAACTTGTAGTGGTGATTTCTGCAATGGGAAAAACTACTAATTATTTGGAAAAAGTGCTTTCTGCCTATTATCATGAACCGGATAAAGTTGAAGAATTGGTGTCTGAACTCCAACACCAGCACGAAAAAGTGGCGGAGCAATTAGTGCCAGACCCAGGCGCTATGGTAGATAAGCTTAACTTTCTGTTTCGACAATTGCGGGATAGATTGTCTGTCCGCCCTTCCAGCAACTATGATTTTGATTACGATCAAATTGTCAGTTTTGGAGAATTGCTTTCCACAACATTGATATCCGGATATCTTAATTATTCCGGCATATCCAATGTCTGGGTGGATGCCCGACAAATTATCCGTACGGACGATACGTATCGGGAAGGGCATGTCAATTGGGATATAACGTCGCAATTGGTTTGCTCGGAAATGCAGACGGCGTTTGAAAAGTGCAAGGTCGTTATTACGCAGGGATTTATCGGAGGAACGGCCGAGAACCTTACAACGACGTTGGGACGCGAGGGCTCAGACTATTCCGCGGCTATTATTGCCTACGCTGTGAATGCGGAAAGTGTGACGATTTGGAAAGATGTCCCAGGCCTTCTTAATGCCGACCCTAAACGATTTTCCGACGCGGTCAAATTGGATAAAATACCCTACGAGGAAGCCGTGGAATTGTCCTATTATGGAGCTTCCGTTATTCATCCTAAAACGTTGAAACCTTTGCAAAACAAGCAGATTCCGCTTTATGTGAAGTCTTTTTTCAAACCAAAGGAGGAAGGAAGTGTTATCACAACTTGTCCGCTCACTACAGAGGTTCCCTCTTTTATCGTTAAGGACGACCAACTGTTGCTGACTATTTTCCCTCGTGATTTTTCCTTCATCGCCGTTGATAATCTTTCGGAAATTTTTGCCGTTTTATCCCAGTACCGCATTAAAATCAATATGATGCAAAACTCCGCGCTGAGTTTTTCCGTATGTACAGACTATGTGCCTGAACGTGTAAGCAAATGTATTGAGGCCTTACAGGAAAAATATAAGGTGAAATATAATAATGATGTTCAGCTGATAACCATCCGCCATTATACGGATGCATCAATAGACAAGGTGCTACATAATAGGGAGATTTTAATGCGCCAGACAAGTCGAGCCACAATTCAATTTGTTGTAAAATAAAACGATATTGGTTTGCAACAACGGATTCGGTTGTAAGAAATAGTGAAATCTCAAATCGTTTTTTATAGAACTATTTTGTACATTTGCAGCCCTTAAAACTGAAACGGTGAATATATATAAAGCAGATTTACACACGCACACGTTGTTCTCTCCTTGTGGCGATTTGGAAATGACGCCCGACAATATCATCGCATTGGCCTTGGAGAAAGGTGTTGATGTGATTGCCATTACCGATCATAATTCAACGAGACATTGCCGATTGGCAGAACATTTTTCCCATAATAGAGATATTTTTGTTCTTTGTGGCGCAGAAATTACAACCAAGGAAGAGGCCCACTGCTTGGCCTACATGCCCGACCATGAGGCATTGGACAAATTACAGGCGTATTTGGATGAGCATTTGCCGGATATTCCGAACAATCCGGATATGTTCGGCGACCAGGTGCAGATTGACGAAGATTTCAATATTATCTATGAAGAACCTCGCTTGCTAACGTCAGCTATTGATCAGACTGTTAATCAAATAGCAGATTTTGTACATTCTATAGGAGGCCTGTTTGTTCCCGCACATATTGACAAATCCACTACAAGTCTGATTAGCCAACTCGGCTTTATCCCGTTTGATTTGGAGTATGATGCGGTGGAATTGTCCAAGCATGGTAATAAAGAGGAAATGCTGAAAACGCACAAATATTTGAAGAACAAAATGTTTACACGAAGTTCCGATGCACATTTGCCGGATATTGTCGGGACAGCTCCCTGCTATTTGGAATTGGAAACTCGTAGCTTTGATGAAATCGCTAAAGCGCTCCGTGGCCAAGACGGTCGGCGGGTCCTGCTGGAAAAACCGAACATGGAATGAGTATGAAGTTTCCGGTTTCAAATTATAAGTTTCAAGAATAAATACAGGCGTTATTTATACAGATAAAAAAATAAGATCACAAATAAAAACACCAAACTATGACCGTAAAAGAACTTATTGACAAAATGAATCTTACTGTTTTCTCGGGAGAGGATAATCTGAATACAGAAATCAAAGGCGGCTATGTGTCCGACTTGTTGAGTGATGTGATGGGGTTTGCCCAAGAAGGCAATGTGTGGGTGA
>JAZUEE010000288.1:0-3637 GCA_045639985.1 Bacteroidales bacterium | reverse complement strand
AGGATTGAAAGCTTCCAGTATCGGGATTCAAAACCCCTCAAAAAAAGAGACATACAGTAGAGCACGGGCGGCACCATAAAACTTTGAAAGCACGCTCATCGGTTGGCGTCCCAGCATCACCACATCCGCTCGGAATCGCATGGAATCATACGTATCTTCGATTTCACCCTGCCACCATTTCTTATCCCCTACGACCACCAATTTCGCAGAATTTTCATCTTGCGCCTTGAACTTGTCGAATGCACGAAATATATTCGCCAAATTTTTCCGCTTGTGAATCAGACCTACAAAAAGGAAATAGTTCGAACCGCCCGTATATTCTTCTTTCACAGATTTCTGTTCTTCTTCAGACAACGGACGGAACTGTTCATTACAACCATTATACACAACATCGATTTTATCCGAAGGGATTCCATATAATTCGTGAATATCCTGGCGGGTAAACTCTGACACTGTGGCTATCCTATCTGCTTTTTCCGCAAACCTATGAAAAAAACGTTTGTAGTAACGAAGCACGACCGGTTTTATAAAATCGGGATGATGTTCGAAATTCAAATCATGAATCACATCTACTACGCGGACATCTTTCAGGTTCAACGGAATCCAACCATCCGTTGATAGAAAAACATCCGGCTTTATTTTCCGCAAAGCCCATGGAATACCTATCTCGAAAAACAAATACCACAAATACGGATGGCGTGCCGGCGGGCGACAAACCACTGGAATCACATTTGAAGCATACACAAATGATGGGTCATACGGCCTATCAAACAGAAAATAGAATTGATGTTCGGGATGTTGTAATACTATCCGTCGCAAACTTTCTTCAGTAAACCAGCCAATACCTTCCAACTTCCCTTTAAGAAGCAACCGAGTATTCACTGCTATCTTCATATCCGAGACTATTCCTCGTTATTGTTTTGAGACGGACGGATATCCTTAACATTCAGTTGGATATTCACCGAATTGTTCCACACGTTTTCTTCCACATGATACAGCAAGTCAAAACGTCTGTTTTCTTTCACCAATGGAAGTTTATCCTTCATGTTAAACGCAATCACATCCAACATCTGGACAGAACGATCGGGATACAGCACCTTGCATTTCAGATGCTTATCTCCTACTATACGACCGTTTCCATCATCCACGAGGCCATTTGATTGAAACATCGGCTCCATATTACCAGGTCCGAATGGAGCAAATCGTTTCAAGTTATTCATAAAATTGTGGGTGATTTCGGATAAATCCAGCAACATATCTACGGCGATTTCCGGCACTGTAGCCGTTTCTTCCAAATTATCGGAAACATACTGCTCGAATTTTTCAATAAATTCCTCCAGGTTTTCTTCCTTCATGGACAAACCTGCCGCAAACTTATGTCCTCCGAAATGTTCCAACAAATCGGAACACGAGTCGATTCCGTCATAAATGTTAAACTCCTTCACTGAACGTGCGGAACCGGTAATAAGGCCATCTGAAGATTTTGTAAGCACAATCGTCGGTTTGTAAAATTCTTCAACCAGACGGGAGGCCACAATCCCGATAATTCCTTTAAACCAATTGGGATTGTATATCACAATACTTTTACGGTTAACATATTCGTGGGAATCCTTAATCATGTGGATAGCTTCCTCGGTAGCATTCCGATCCTGTTCCTTGCGCTGTTCATTCTGCGTATTGATACGTTTACCGATATCCGCTGATTTATCTTCATCTTCGACAATAAAGAGACGAACCGATTCGCGACCGCTTTTCATTCTTCCGGCGGCATTAATTCTCGGTCCCACATAAAATACCAAGTCAGAAATAGATATGACACGTGAGAAAATTGTCTCTTCTTTAAACGGATAATGTAGTTTTATGCCAGCTTGGTCAAGGATAGATTTAATTCCCATACGAGGGAATTTGTTGATGATTTCCAAACCAAAATGGGCTAATATTCTATTTTCACCTGTAATAGCCACAATATCGGAAGCGATACTGATGGCCACGAGATCCATTCTGGAAAGCCACAACTGATCAGGAAGTTTGTATTGTTGGCAATAACCCTGTATCAATTTAAAGCCGACACCACAACCAGAGAGTTCTTTATATGGATAGGGGCAATCTTTGCGTTTGGGATCGAGAATAGCCACGGCATTGGGAAGTTCGTCACCTTCCAGATGATGGTCACAAATGATAACATCAATACCGTATTGATTGGCCATATCCACTTTTTCATTGGCTTTAATACCGCAGTCAAGGGAAATAAGCAAATTCACATTATTATCGCGACAGTATTCAATTCCTTGATCGGAAATGCCATATCCTTCCGCATAGCGGTCAGGGATATAGTATTCGACAAGATTTTTGCATTCTGATCCGATTATTTCGCAAAGAAAAGAATAGAGCAAGGCCACTGCAGACGTTCCGTCCACGTCATAGTCTCCATAAACAAGGATTTTCTCATTGTTCATCACGGCGCGAGAGAGTCGTTTGACGGCCTTATCCATATCCTTCATCAAGAAAGGATTGTGGAGTTTAGTGATATCCGGATTAAAAAAGTCGGCGGCTGCCTCTGGAGTATCAATACCCCTTTGAAGCAACAATGCTGCAAGCGGTTTTTCGATTGAAAGCTGCGCTGCAAACTTCTCAGCCGCCGCATCATCTGGAAGTTTGTTGCATATCCACCGTTTATTCATAATGATAAAATTTTACAAGACCGCAAAAATAAATATTATATTTGAAAAAATCAACTCGTTTTTTTCAAATATCAAATTTTCATTTTCTTATCGATATCATCGACATAGAGTTTCATTTTCTTATCCGTATCATAGAGGTTGCTAATGGTACGACAAGCATGCAGAACCGTAGCATGATCCTTGTTCCCGCAATAGGCGCCGATTACAGACAATGGCAATTTGGTATATTTTTTCGCAAAATACATTCCCAATTGTCGGGCCTGCACGATTTCACGTTTGCGCGTTTTAGCATTGATAGCATCGGGCGAAATCTTGAAATAATCGCAAATAATCTTCTGGATATACTCTATAGAAATTTCTTTTGCGTTGGTTTTCACATATTTATCCACCATTTCTTTAGCCAACTCCACCGTGATTGCCCGATGATTCAACGAGGACTGTGCCAAAATCGCGATCATAGCGCCTTCCAACTCTCTCGTATTGGATGTTATACGCAACGCCAGATAATCCACCACTTCTTTCGGGAAAGAAATACCATTATTTTCCAATTTCTTGTTGATAATAGCCACACGGGTTTCCAAATCGGGAATCGTCAAATCCGCCGTCAAACCCCACTTAAAACGATTCAACAAGCGCGGTTCAAAACCGGAGATGTCCACAGGCGATTTATCCGACGTAATGATAATCTGTTTACCTCTCTGATGTAGGGAGTTGAAAATATGGAAAAAGGCCTCTTGGGTTTTTCCTTTACCTCCGGAAATAAACTGAATATCATCAATAATCAGCATATCTACCGATTGATAGAACCAAATAAAGTCATTAACATTACGATTTTTAACTGCTTCTATATATTGTTGGTAAAAGGTATCCGAACTCACATAAACAACTGTCTTATCTGGGAAATTCACCTTCGTTTGGATTCCAATGGCGTTTACCAAATGCGTTTTACCAAGTCC
>JAZUEE010000287.1:0-6234 GCA_045639985.1 Bacteroidales bacterium | reverse complement strand
TTCGCCACCATACCAGGTACCACCGATGAGAGCCATTTTTTCAGTAAGATTGAAAGCCACATACACCTCACTGTGCAAACCCATTTCCTTCCAATCAGGATTGGTAGTTTTGCCAGCATTCAGGACAACAAAATCAGGGGTGAAATCATTGAGTTCCTCATCAGAAGGACGGATGAACATATTCTTAACGAAATGAGCCTGCCAAGCAACTTCAGATACGAAACGAACCTTCATTCTGGAATCTTCGTTGGCACCGCAGTAGCCATCCATCACATAAACCTTCTTGCCGGAAAGCTGTTTTTGGGTCAGGCCTTTGAGGTGTTCCCAGGTTTTATGGTCAATCGGCTTATTATCAGAACCTTTCTTGTTTGGATCAGCCCACCACACATTGTTTTTGGTATTTTCATCCATAACAATGTATTTGTCTTTGGGGGAACGGCCCGTAAAGATACCCGTATCAACGGAAAGAGCGCCGGATTTTGTAAGATAGGCCTTCTCGTAACCAGTGAGAGCCGGATTTGTCTCATGTTTGTACAACTCATCGTATGAGAGGTTGTGGAAAATCTCAACGGGTTCAAGAATACCGAGTTCTTTCAATTGGTCTTTTAAATCTTTCATAAGCATAATTTTATATTAATAATTTAATAATCAGAACGATAGTATAACATGTAAAAACAATTCCAATGAAATACCGCAAGGCCGCAAAAGTACAAAAAAAGTTATGAATGACAAATGACGAAAGGTTAAGGATAATGATGATGGACTGGGGTTATTTTGTTTCAAGTAAAAAATATAACTATCGCCAAAAAAGTGTATTTTTGCAGCTTGTTAAAATTGGAAATAATAGTAGATAATTTATGCGGAAAATATATATACTTTTTTCAATAATCATTTCTGTATCAATTACTTTCGCACAGCAGAAGGTCACCATAGACCAATGCCAGCAATGGGCGGTATCGCAAACTTCGGCTAACGTACAGAAGGAATTGAACGAACAGATTTTAAAAACCAATCTGAACAATGCGGCCGCACACGTATTTCCTAAGCTGTCCATCAACGGCCGCTTTAGTTATGAATCCGCCGACGGCCCCGACATCTATCCTTTCAACACCAATCCGGAATTGGCAAAGATGCAGTATCACATCGGATTGGATCTCGAGCAGGTGGTTTTTGAGGGAGGCAAGATGTTTTACGGGAAACAATTCGCCACACTGCAAAATGATGCGGAAATCTACAAAATAGGATTGTCTATCAATGAAATAAAGGTCAATGTCATTTCCCTCTACCTGAATTTATTAATATTGGACAAGCAGATGGGCATTATCGAGAACGTGCAAAGCACGTTTGACGACCAGCTCAAGCAACTGCAGGTTCTTTATCGGGAAGGCGTCATTCCTCAAAACGACGTTTCCCAACTGGAATTGGAGGCCTTGAAAATGAAACAAAGTTATGGCGAAATCTCATCCAAACGAAATTCCGTCATTTCCACACTTTCCATATTAACGGGTCAAGATCTTTCCAACGCGGAGTTTGAAATGCCCCAATTAGACGCATTCTCCGTTTCTGATGCTTCCAACCGTTTGGAATTTGCAATATTCGACAACCAAATCAAGCAGATGGAATTTCAGCGCAAGCTCCATTTATCCAGCAGTTTGCCGAAAATATCCTTATTCGCAACCGGTGGTTATGGCCGTCCTGACTATCACTATTACTTCAATCGCCCAGATTGGTACTATATGGCTGGCGTTTATTTGAGAATACCGGTCATTGACTGGGCAAAGACTTCCGGCGTAAGTAAGGTCATCAATATCCAGAAACAGATTTTGGAAAGTCAGGAAGCCGACTTTAAAAAATCCAATCAGATTGCCATCCAAGACAAGATGAACGAAATCAAACGTATTGAGCAATTGTTGGTTTTGGACAAAGACATCACCGAGAAATATGCTTCTCTGACCAAAACTTATTCAAGCCAATTAGCGAACGGTACCATTACCGTGACTGACTATATCCGCCAGCACAACGACGAGCTTCAATCTAAAATCAACCAAGAGATTCATAACATCCAGTTGATTAAAGCAAAATACGAAATGATGGCATTAAAAGGTCAATTATAACAAATAATATTAATAATACAATGAACAAACTTTTAAACGTTTCCGGTTCTCCACATGTGCACAGTGATGATTCCGTGCAGAAAATCATGTGGTCAGTGGTTATCGCGTTAATTCCGGCATTCCTTGTATCCATTTACTATTTCGGACTGCCGGTCATCATATTAACGCTGGTATCCGTAGGTTGCTGTATGTTGTTTGAATACTTGATACAGCGTTTTATTATGAATGTCAAGCCGACGATAACAGATGGTTCGGCAGCCGTAACAGGTATGTTGCTGGCTTTCAACGTGCCTGCCAATCTTCCGATATGGATGATGATTGTGGGTGCATTAGTGGCCATCGGCGTTGCCAAGATGCCGTTTGGAGGTTTAGGACACAACCCATTCAACCCTGCCTTGGTAGCTCGTGTATTCATGTTGATTGCATTCCCTGTAGCCATGACGACTTGGCCGGTAGCAACGCCCATTTGGGGCTTCGCTGATGCCGTAACAGGTCCTACTCCATTAGGCATCTTGAAAGAAAGCGCCTCCCTTGACATGAGCCAAATGCCGTCATACGCTAATATGTTAGTAGGCCAAATGGGTGGTAGCTTCGGAGAAGTTTCCGCCATTGCCTTGCTCATTGGCGCCGCATTCCTGATGTGGAGACGCATCATCAGCTGGCACATTCCGGTTTCCTTTATATTGACCGTGTTTGTGTTCGCCGGTATTTTCTGGTTGATAGATCCGACACATTATGCGAGCCCATTCTTCCATCTTTTCACTGGTGGTTTGATTCTCGGATCCTGCTTTATGGCAACCGACATGGTGACGTCACCGACATCCAAACGAGGTATGATCGTTTTCGGCTGCGGCTGCGGTCTGCTGACCATCATCATCCGTCTATTCGGTGCCTATCCGGAAGGTGTTTCATTCTCCATTTTGCTGATGAACGCCGCAGTGCCATTGATTAACAAGGGCTTTAAACCAAAAACATACGCTAAATAATAAAAAAACAACCGTTATGTCACAGAAAAAAGAAGCGTCTTTACTACGTCTGGTTCTGGTGCTGACCATCATCGCGCTGGTCGCCGGCCTCGCCCTGACGGGTGTCTATGCCGTGACCAAGGAACCAATCGATAAAGCACAAAAAGAAAAAAAGGAAAAGGCCTTGAATTCCGTATTACCTGGTTTCAAAGGTCAATTGAAAGATACAACCGTAACCTTGGAAGGTGATGACGAAGAGGTTTTAGTACACCTCGCCATTCAAGAAGACGGAACCCTGTTCGGTGCCGGCATCGAGACCTACACCAAGAAGGCATTTGCCGGCCGTTTTGATCTGATGGTCGGATTTGACGCCACAGGTTCCATTCTCAACACAGAAGTCATCAACTCAGGCGAGACACCGGGTCTTGGAGACAATATTAATAAAAAAGAGGGCAAGAAAAATTTCGCCGACCAATTCAATGGTCAGGATCCCGCCACCTACAAGTTGTCTGTAACGAAAGACGGCGGCGATGTGGATGCCATTACAGCCGCAACGATTTCCTCTCGCGCCTATTGCGATGCCGTACAAAGAGCTTACAATGTTTTTATGAAAGTAAAGGAGGGCTATAATGAGTAAACTAAACATTTTAACCAAAGGTTTCTTTAAAGAAAATCCGAGTTTGATATTGGTCCTCGGCACATGTCCCACACTGGCCGTCACCACTTCCGTGAACAACGCCTTAGGCATGGGCGCTGCTACCACATTCGTGCTGTTGATGTCCAATGTGATAATTTCATTGTTGAAAAATGTAATTCCTGACAAAGTACGTATTCCGTGCTATATCGTCATCATTGCCACTTTCGTCAGCATGATTGATTTGCTCATCCAGGGCTTCGTGCCTGCATTGTCTGCCAGTCTGGGTGTATTCATCCCCTTGATTGTCGTAAACTGCATTGTGTTGGGCCGCGCTGAAGCATTTGCCAACAAAAATTCCGTTGGCGATTCCGCACTCGACGGCCTTGGCATGGGTATTGGATTCACCATTTCCCTGACATTGATTGCCACCGTACGTGAAATCTTAGGTGCCGGTTCATTCTTGGGCCACACCTTCATCCCGTCACAGTACAATATTCTAATATTCATCCTTGCTCCTGGCGCCTTCCTCGTATTCGGCTTTATTATGGCTCTGGTTCGCCACATCGTCAACAAATGCGAAGAAAAACGCAAAGCACAATGTTGCACCAAATAGTTTCAAGTTTCACGTTTCAAGTTTCAAGGATACATTATCGCATTATCAAATTATCGCATTAACACATTAACGTATTATCGCATTAAATTATGGAATATATATTAATGATTATCGGAGCTGTTTTGGTCAACAACATCTTGTTGGTGCAGTTCCTCGGCATTTGTCCGTTTTTAGGTGTTTCCAGCAAAGTAAACACCGCATTGGGCATGGGTGTCGCCGTCATCTTCGTAATGGCATTGGCCACCTTAGTAACATCTACTTTGCAGAAGTACGTCCTTCTGCCTTTGGACATCACCTATTTGCAAACCATCGTTTTCATCCTCGTGATAGCAGCCCTCGTGCAAATGGTTGAAATCATGTTAAAGAAAGTCAGCCCGTCCCTCTATCAGGCCTTGGGTGTTTATCTTCCTTTAATTACAACAAACTGCGCCGTGTTGGGTATTGCCATCAACGTAACAAAGAATCCTGTAATTGCAGGACACGCCATCACTATTTTGGATAGCACGTTGTATGCCATCGCCATCGCCATTGGTTTCACCTTGGCCATCGTGATTTTCGCAGGTATCCGCGAGCAACTCGAATTGGTGGAAATTCCGAAGGGAATGAAAGGCGTACCTATCGCTTTGATTACCGCAGGTATTTTGGCCATGGCCTTTATGGGATTTGCCAATCTGGTATAAGACTTATAACAATTATAGTATATATAAAGAGGTACTCGTTGGAGTACCTCTTTTGTTTTTCTTAAAAAAACATCCATTAAAACGAATCTTTTGCCTATTAAAGGGTATTCGTATTTTTTTATCGGACAGCAATAATTAAAATTATTCCAACGATACAACAACGGCATAGCGCGTTTTTTCAGAAACAGGCGTAAGCGTTTGGATACCGCTACGCCATTTACCATCCAACGTCTCCATCATCTTGCAAGAACTAAGGAAACGGAACAATTCACCTTCATTCGCACGGTATTCTATCCGCATCGTGCCTTTAGCATGGGGATGCACGTAATATTCGTAAATCGTGTGCGCCGCCATACCCATCGTCATGCGTAAATTAATTTCCACCATCGGATTGACCTTAACCACACCATCTTCATCATAAACAAACATATCAACGCCCACACAACCTTCATAATACGGAAGAATGTTTTGTCGCAGAAAATCTTGAATATTTTCTCTAATTTCGACCAATCTATCTGTCGAAACCCATTGATTCAATTTCCTTTCAATATCACTATCAGAGCATAGCACATTTCCAGCATAACCGTAAAAGCGGGTTTCAAAAAGCGAATATCCGGCAAATCGGACCTGATTTTGCGCACATGAAAACTCCATGGCGAAATCTTGTACCACAGGGTATAAGGGTTCTGCCAACAACGAGCCCTGCCGACGAATAACGCCTTTGCACTGACGTTCCAACGTCGGAGTGAGTTTCCCATGCGCATAGAGATTTCCGCGACCATTGCCTGAATAGGGCGATTTGAAAATCGCATCCGGATGCACAGCAATGAATTCTCCAACTTGGGATATGTCCTCCAACAAAACAGCGGAGCACGGGATTTCCAAATGCGGACAATGCTGACGCAAGTAATCCATCGCAGCAATGGACATCTTTCGATGTGACAATTCCCGTATTTTCTCCATTTGCGCTACAGCAGGAAGATAATTCTCCGCCAAACCCGCCTGACGCATCTGATAGCCGACCACTTTATCCCAACCCCAAACATAAATATTCTCTGGGTGCACAAACGACAAATCCTGATTTGGAGTGACATACGGACAAAAGACCATGTTGTCTTCACCCTTGAACAAATAGTGCATAAACGGTGCACAATCCTGCGCAAACTGCACCGCTGACTGCAAAGCCATAAAATGCTCGTCATTATGGGCAAGCGCGTAATCGTGT
>JAZUEE010000286.1:0-6941 GCA_045639985.1 Bacteroidales bacterium | reverse complement strand
AGACAATGGTTATATGATTGCTTCTGCTTATAGTGATCTTGAAGGTGATAATTTATTCCATTATCAGTGGAATAATAGCTGCCACAATATCAATCCTATTGATGAATGGACTAACGTTTCTACTACTGACGATTATCTTGTTTGTGATTACACTGTTACGGTTACAAGTGATTTAACTGGATGTTCTAATTTTGCTACAGTTAAAGTTACTATTGACACACTCCCTGTAATTGAATTTTATGCTGACGGTCCTTCTATCCGTCGTGTTAGTGGAACTTCTACAGATAATATCCTTTATGCTAACTGTCAAAATAAAGAATTCACACTTGGAGTTCGTGATAATGGTTTGAAGTATATTAGTTGGTCTAATACTCATGAAAGTTCTGACGCTTCATTTGTTATCCCTGCTAATTACTTAGAAGTTGGTAATTCTTCATTCTGTGTAGTTATTACGGATAATAATAATTGTACTTCTGGTCCTACTTCCGTTACTGTTAAGACGCTCCCGATTTCAACTGCTACTGATACAATTATTGCATGTGACACTTATATATATCATAATAATGGTGTTGTAGCTGATACTACTTTCACGTTTGCTGCTTCTGGAGCAAATGTTCATACTATTATTGATACGCTTGATGCTATTAACACATGTGATAGTATTGTAACTTATACCATTATTCTTAATTCTACTCCTAACCTTGATGTTAATATTGCTACTGAACTTAATGCTGCATATTGTGATGGTTCTTATATCATTAGCGGTACGGATACAAGTTTGTCAGTACTTTATACTCAGGATTATGGTTGGCGTATAATTGGTGCTAACGATGTTCCTGCTAAATTAACATATAACACAGCTGGTGAAGAATTTGATCCTACTTCTGCGTTGTCTGATACTATGAATGGTAAGGCTGTTTATGCTTATGCAGCAAATAGCTGTGATACTATATTATCAGAAAAGTTTGTCCTCAAGGTTTATAATGCTCCTACTTTGGCTACACGTACTTTGGCTAATGATACAATTTGCCTTGGTCAAGCTGCTAATTTTGTTGCTCCTACTGGTATTAATTGGCATGGTTCCGAAGGTACTTCTCAATTGCAATATTCTCGCAATGGTGGTAGAACATGGTCTCAATATATAGCTCCAGTTTACCCGGCTCTTACTGATACTTTTGCAGTTAGATTTGTTGCATCGAATATGTGCGGTACAGGTGTTTTGTTAGATGGCCCTGTATATGTTAAGGTTAACGATACCGTTAAGTTGTCTGCAACTCATTTAGAACAAACTATTTGCCTTGGTGAGCCTATTGATACTATTAAGATTGATGTCGCTAATGCTACTATTTCTACCACAACTCTTCCGACAGGTCTTAGTTATACTCCTACAATGATTGTTGGTGCTCCTACAGCTCCTGGTGAATATTTTGATACAATTACTGCTACAAGCGCTTGTGGCTGTGCTGCTAAAACACTTTACACGCACATTACTGTCAACGATACTGTTAAATTGCAAGTTGAAAACGCTAATCAAACCATTTGTTTAGGCGATACTATTAAACACATTGTAATCAAATATGCTAACGCTAATGTTGCAAGTCTTGCAAGCGTTCTTCCTGCAGGTTTGACAATTTCTTCAGATGCTGTTGGTAGTGAATATTCTTATACTATTAAGGGTGCTCCTACAGCTGCTGGCACTACTATTATTCCTGTTAACGCAATTAGCTCATTTGGATGCTCCAATAGTAATGATACAATTCGTTTGATTGTTAATGATACTGTTAAACTTGAGGCAAAACCTCTTAACAAACTTACGCAAAGCATTTGTCTTGGCGGCAGTATCGATACAATCTATTATTCTGCTACAAATGCTATCGTAAGCGTTGTCAATTTTGGCTCGCTTGATACGAATACCGCTAATTCAAAATTATTTGGCGCTCCTACATCTCATGATACTATTTATTATTCTATCCAAGCTACTTCTACTAATGGTTGTACTGCTACTGATAAGAAAATTGATGGTACCATCATTGTTAGAGATACTGTTTCACTTGAAGTTAATCCTTCCAATATGCTTACTCAGGAAATCTGTCTTGGTAATGGAATTGATACGCTAACTGTTACTTCTTCTTATGCTAATGTTACTGTTGAAAACTGTGGAAGTCTTTCTTATCAAAATAGTAAGATTTTCGGTGCTCCTACATCTCATGATACCATTAGATTTACGGTTAAAGCTGCCTCTACTACAGGATGTACGTCTTCTAATAAATCAGTCAACGGTGTTATTATAGTTAATGATACTACTATGTTGTCTGCTACTCCTTTGGCACAGACTCCTATTTGCTTGGGCAGTGCAATCAATCCTATTAATATTACAATCAATCCTATTAATATTACTTCTTCTAATAAAGACAGTGTATCTGTTGAGGGTCTTGTTCGTGGTCTCACATTTAATGGTACTAATATGATTTCTGGTACTCCTGATACTGCAGGTGTTCATCCTTATACCATTACGGTTACAAGTGCACATGGTTGCGCTCCTAAGACTATCAATGATACTATTGTTGTGAATGATACGGTTAAGTTTGCTCCTGTTGCAGATACTTTGCTTACGCAAACTGTTTGTAAGGATGCTAATATTGCTGATATCGCTTTCAACTTCGCAAATGCTTCATTAAGCATCGTTGGTCAACTTCCTGATGGTATTACCTTCGTTGATAGTGTTATCTCAGGTGCTCCTACAATTAAGAATCTTGATGGTTATGTATTCACTGTCCGTGCTACAAGTACTGCTATTCCTGCTTGCGACTACAAAGATATTCAAGTTACTATTAAGGTTAATGATGTTCCTGAACTTACTCCTATCACTGGTGGTGATTTGGAAGTTTGTCTTGGTGATACATTCGTTACTCCTGTTGCTCCTACAGTAACTGAAAATGGTTATACTACTACTACTATGTGGGAATATGATGGCTCTGAATATAGTTGGTCAACTCCTTCTACGGCTGATATGAATGGTGATGAGTTCTATTATGTTGCTACTAACACTTGTGGTACAACTCGTGACACTGCAACATTTACGGTTGACACGTTGCCAGTTCCTGCAATTGTTTCTGATACGATTGTTTGCGAAGGCGGTTCTGCTAACCTCGCTGTTCAAGGTACTTATGAAACTTATCAATGGTATAAGGGTAATGCTAAGATTGTTGGTGCTACTGCCAATACATATTCTTATAATGCTAATGATGGTGAGGGTACTTACCAATTCTCAGTTGTCGTTAAAGATGCTAATGGTTGTATTTCTACAACAAATAGCAATGCTACTTTAGATGTCCGTCCTTTCTCTAACGATACTACTGTTACTGTTGTCGTTACGGGCAAACCTCGTTTCATCTTCACACACAATGGTGTAGAAACGCATACATTCGATGCTACTACAAGCGATGCTTCTACAGAATATAAATGGATGATTTCTAATCCTTGCGGTTATAACGAAGATACGTTGGTATTTGTAAACTTCGACATCTATTATGAGGGTCAACTTATTGAGGATAATAATATTGGTCTTTACATTGCACAAGCTGGTGATGTTGAAGGTTCTAACGGATATGTTACTACTGATTTGATTAGTTGGAATAATGCTCCTAGTGGTACTCCTTATAATGTTGCATCTCATTATAACTATGCTCGTTCTAATATGGGTGTGGGTTATTATCAGTCTAACCACTTCCCTGCTTCTGATATGGGTTATGGTAATGCTACTTCTTATGATGATTTGTTCTTGCATTTCTTGAGCAATAGACCTGTTACGAAGACTATTAATCAGTTCAGAATCCCTGGTGTTTATACTATAAAATATGAACTCTATTCTACATCTAATAAGCATACGAATGGTTTTGAATATGTAACGAATGACAATTCTCATAAGGTTATTGGTGGTGGCAATGCCCTTGTTTCTTCTGCAACCTTAACACTCCTTGCTCATGATGAATTGACGATTAATGTAACGGGTGTTGAAAATGATGCTCCTCTTGTTGAAGCTCCTGAAATGAGTCCTGAAGTTGAAAATGCTCCTGTTGCTAAGTCTGCTTCTATGAAAGTATTCCCGAATCCTGCAACTAAGGCTTCTGATATCAGAGCTTCATTTGAGGGAGTTAGTGGTAATGCAACTGTTAAGATTCAGTCTTTGGCTGGTAGTGTTATTTCCCAACAAGAAACTTACATTACAGCAGGTACTCCTGTTCAATTGAATGGTGCTCATAAACTCGTTCCTGGTGTTTATATTATCACTGTTCAAACAAGTGAAGCTACTATTTCAAGAAAGCTCGTCGTTTCTGAATAATCCAGTTTAATGATTATATTATGGGAGTTGTGCCTTAATCACACAACTCCCTTTTTTTTTAAAATCTCTCGTTCAAGTATCGTATGAAGATTTCTTTTGGCAAACATTTTTTACTTGACCTCTTTATAAAGTATTGGGGAATACTCCTTTTGGTTTTCTTTTTCAGTTTGCTGTCTGTAGTTCTTACAGTCTTGGTCTTTCTGATGATTGAGCCATTTTGCCAATTGATATTTTCGGGTTACATTTCGAAATTAAATCCAATCTCTTCATTCTTCCTTTCACTTTTGTCTCCCATACTTTCTTTTGAGAATTTGGGCGCATCCATATCGCTTCTTATTGTGGTTGCGCTGTTTATTTATTTTCTCAAAGTGTTATCTACATATCTCGCGCAGTGGTTTATGGCTCATATTCGTAGTGACTTTCTATATTCTTTGCGCAATGAGTTGTTTTATAAAATCCTTAATTTACCGCTTTCTTTTTTTACCTCTCAACGCAACGGCGACATTGTCTCCTGTGCGGTAAATGATACCCAGGAGATAGAATATACTATTTTGAATTCCATCCGACAGTTTATGACTGAACCTGTTTCTGTCCTCGCATACTTGTTTTTCTTATTTTATATTTGTCCGTTGCTTACGATTTACTCCTTGGTGTTGTTGCCCCTTACTTTTCTTTTGATTGGTCGTGTGGCCCGTTCCCTACGTCAAAGCTCACGCATTTCAAAGCGGCATTTGGGACTACTCCTTTCTCACGTGGAAGAGTCTCTTAATGGGTTGAGGGTAATCAAGTCTTTTAATGCTCAGGCGAACTCTGAGCAGGTGTTTCATAATATCAATGATTCTTTTACGGATGCGCAAACCCATGTCTATCGTCGCATTGAGTTGTCTTCCCCGTTAAGTGAATTTTTAGGTGTGGTGGTGGTTATGATAGTTTTGGTTATTGGCGGCTCGATGGTTTTGTCGGTTGGCTCATCGTTAACACCTGCACTCTTTATTACATATATTGCGCTCTTCACTCAAATAATCCCTCCTATTAAGAATTTTTCCACGGCATTCTCCAACTATCGAAGAGGCCAAGCCGTGTTAGAGCGCGTGGATGCATTGTTGAATGCCGATGAGGTTATTCTTTCTTGTGAACATCCTGTCCCGATTGATTCGTTTGACCATTCTATTTCTGTAGAAAATCTTTCTTTTTCTTACGAATCAGTGCCTGTATTATCCAATATTTGTTTTACAATAGAAAAGGGCGAATCCGTGGCTTTGGTTGGCCAATCGGGGTCTGGGAAATCCACGCTGGTTGATTTGCTCGAACGTTTTTACGATCCTACTCAGGGTGCTGTTCTATTAGATGGTATTGATATTCGCCAATATGACATTGCGCAGTATCGTTCGCTTTTTTCCTTGGTTACGCAGGATGTTGTTCTTTTTAATGATACATTGTATAATAATATTACAATGGGGTTGTCGGTATCTGAGGCAGATGTCTGGGATGCTATTCGCGTAGCTAACATCGAAGATTTTGTAAAATCGCTGCCCGATGGATTACAATACCATTTGAGCGACCGCGGACTTAATCTGTCTGGCGGCCAACGTCAACGTATTAGTATTGCGCGTGCCGTTTTACGCAATGCGCCGATTATGATTTTAGATGAAGCTACTTCCGCTATGGATACGGAATCTGAATACTTGGTTCAGCAAGCCCTCGACAATGCGGCCAAAAATCGCACGCTGATAGTGATTGCACATCGATTATCCACCATTCAGAATTGCGACAAAATTCTCGTTTTGGATAATGGCGCGATTGTGGAGCAAGGTACACACGA
This sequence comes from Bacteroidales bacterium, assembly GCA_045639985.1. Classification (GTDB taxonomy): domain Bacteria; phylum Bacteroidota; class Bacteroidia; order Bacteroidales; family WCHB1-69; genus F23-D06. The sequence goes on along the minus strand of JAZUEE010000286.1, from coordinate 777 downwards.
AACGCTTCTTTCTCAAAACGGCTATTATAGCAAACTTATTAAAATTCAAAATCTGAACTAATGGCAAAACACAAACTCCAGCGATTTGCTGAAAACGAAACATTCACCAATCTATTTCAACGTTCCCATTTTGATTGCCAGAATGTGCCATTCCCTTTAAAGGGACGGTGGCACGAGGATTATTTTCATAACGACCATCCCATAGTCTTGGAATTGGGTTGTGGTAAGGGAGAATATACGATTGCCATGGCACAACGCAACCCCAATAGCAACTTTATCGGCATTGATCGCAAAGGAGCCAGGTTGTGGCGTGGATGTAAGGATGCTTTGGAAAACAACATGTCCAATGTGGCTTTCCTTCGCATCACCATAGATCGTATCAGCTACTATTTCGCGCCCGGTGAGGTGGATGAAATCTGGGTGACCTTTCCTGATCCCCAATTGCAGCACGAGCGCCGCCGATTAGTCTCACCCCGTTTTGTATCCTACTACCGACAGATTCTGAAAGAGAGTGGGGGAGTGCTGAATTTGAAAACCGATAGTCAGGAACTGTATGAATATGTGTTGCAAACCGCACCTATAGAAAAATGGGAACTGATAGAGCATGTGGATGATGTCTATAACCAACCTTGTGATGAAATTCTGAAAAATGTTCAAACGTTTTACGAGAAGATGTGGTTGGCGCAAGGTAAGCGAATCTCGTATGTACGTATAAAAATTTGAGGTAGGATTATAAAGCGAAAAGAATCCTATTTTGATAAAAAAGTCTGCCGCCAC
>JAZUEE010000285.1:0-4470 GCA_045639985.1 Bacteroidales bacterium | reverse complement strand
CATTCGTTGCGCTTCATACGAGCATATTCTTATCACGGATCCGGAATGTACTCCAACATCCGCTCACTGGTTGGAGAAAATGGCGGATAATTTTTCTGGTCAGACTCGCATCGTTTTGGGTTACAGCACATATCAAAAGCGTAATAATCCATTTAATCGACTGCTCCATTTTGACACATTGCTGAATGCCATGCAGTATTTTTCCCTTGCTCGCATCCATTCTACCTATCGTGGGGATTATAGAAATATGGCGTTTGACACCCATCTTTTCGAACAGCAAAGAGGTTTTGCATCGCATAATCACATCAGTTATGGAGAAGAGGACATCTTCATTTCCCGTGCGGCTACTAAGAAGAATACGGCTATAGAATTTTCCCCAGATGCTGTTACCGTTCTCCAACGCGCCTCCAATTTCAAATATTGGAAAGATCACAAAAAGGGACTCTTTTATACCCGTAAATTCAACACCTTGAAAAATCGCTTCCTGCTCAATAGTTATGCAGTTGTCAATTTGTTGTTTTATGTACTTTTGACAATTACAATTCTTTTGACGAAATCAATTTCCCCTCTCCTTATTGCTACTGTAAGTATTGCGGCGGTACGTATTATCAGCCAATATTTTGTGTTTGGATTTGCAGCCAAAAAACTAAATGAAAAACAGGTTATCCCCTGCCTTTTCCTCTATGATTTGGTATTTGCCTTGTTAAATCCGCTTTATTTCATTTCCGCACAAATTAACCACGACAAATTTTTATAATGGAAAATCCCTGCACAACTGATAAGGCCAAAAGAGATTATATTCTGCTTCGCCGCGCATTGGACAATAATGACCAAAATGCTTATGCCGAATTGATGCACCTGTATCGCGACAGCATATATTATATGTTGATAAAAATTGTGAAAAACAGTGATGACGCTGAAGATTTGACACTGGATACGTTTGGCAAGGCATTTCGCTATTTGGATAAATATTCTCCCAAATACGCATTCTCTACATGGTTGTTTAGAATAGCTGTCAATAACAGTATTGACTATATCAGACATAAAAACAATTCCCCGCAATGTCTTGAAGATGACCTCTCAGAGGCCAATACGTTACGTTTGGTTGACGGCTCTGAATCCAATATCACCCCTACTCCAGAACAGGAAGTGATTGATAAACAACGAGTTCAAATGCTTCGCATAGCTGTCACACAACTTCCGGAAAAGTATCGCAAAGTGGTCGAACTTCGCTATTATGAAGATTTGGCATACGATGAAATCGCTGAACGTCTCGGTATTTCCCTCGCCAATGTCAAAATACAATTGCTTCGTGCTAAGAATATGCTTTCTGAAATTATGGTCAATGTCCGAAATGCAATATAATCCCCCCTACTCTGCTCATTCACTCGTTATTTGTTTTTTACTATTTTTGCACTCTTAAATTCTAATGCATGGAGGTAACACGACTGTTTGATATGATTGAGCGCAATGTGCGCGAATTTCCTCACGAAGATGCCATTTGTGGAAAAGAAAACGGCTCTTGGGTAAAATATAGTTCCCAAAAGTATCAAACTATTGTCAACAACATCTCTTACGGATTGATGCAGTTAGGCATCAAAAAAGGCGATTGTATCGCCACCATAACGGCAAATCGTCCAGAATGGAATTTCTTAGATATGGCTATCATGCAAATTGGCGCCGTCCATGTTGCCATTTATCCGACCATTAGCGAAGGTGATTATAATTACATCTTGCATCATGCTGACATCAAATTGATTTTTGTTTCCGGATGGGAACTGCTTCGGAAAATTACCAATATAATATCCAACATTCCCGAACTGACCGACAAAGTCTATACATTCCGAAACCTCCGAGGGTATCGCCATCTCAACGAGGTTATCGAACTCGGACGTGTGAATCCTGCCCCTCAATATCTTCAGGAGATTAAAGACAGTATCACCCCGGATGATGTCGTTTCTATTGTTTACACGTCAGGAACAACGGGTAATCCGAAGGGCGTAATGCTGACCCATCGCAATTTTCTAACCAACGTAAAAGGCATTCTCCCCATTATTCCAACACCCAACGATTATAACCGTGTGTTGAGTTATCTTCCTCTCTGCCACGTATATGAGAGAATGATGAACTATTCTTGGCAATATATCGGTATTCCAATTTATTATGCCGAAAATTTAGCTAAGATTACGGATAATATGCAGGAAATCAATCCTACTATTTTCACTACCGTGCCACGATTGTTGGAAAAAATGTACGACAAAATTTTAGCCAAAGGCAGAAAATTGTCGGGCATTAAGCACAAACTTTTCTTTTGGGCCAATGATATTGCGTTGGATTACGATTTCAATAAGAAAAAGAGCTATTATCGTCGATTGAGGCGAGCTCAGAAATTGGTCCTCAATCAGTGGAAAGCTGTAACAGGCGATAGTTTGCGTGTCATTGTTACTGGTGGTGCCGCTATTCAGCCACGAATCTCACGTGTGTTTTGGGCTATGGGCATAGCTGTTTTGGAAGGTTATGGTACTTCGGAAACATCACCTGTCATTGCAGTAAGCAACTTCTTTAAAGGAGGCATTGAGTTTGGCACCGCAGGCCCCGTTCTACCAGGCACTTCCGTAAAAATTGCCGACGACGGTGAAATCCTTGCCAAGGGTAATCATGTGATGAAAGGGTATTATAAGGCCGAAGACCTCACACGCGAAGTGATAGACAAAGACGGATGGTTTCATACAGGTGACTTAGGGCTTCTAACTCCAGAAGGACGTCTTAAAATAACAGGCCGAAAAAAGGAAATGTTCAAAACCGCGTTCGGCAAGTATGTCGTCCCAACGCTTATTGAAAACAAATTTTCCGAAGATTCCCTAATTGATAATATCATGGTGGTTGGCGAGAACAAACAATACGCCGCCGCCCTCATTGTCCCTAACTTCCAAGATCTTCGCTCATGGTGTAAAAACAAAGGAATTGCCTATACCACCAATGAGGAAATGATTAAACATCCTGAGGTGTTGAACAAATATAAAAAGATTGTGGACACGTATAATGCTTTCTTCGGCGATACGGAAAAAGTAAAACGCTTTATTTTAATCGGTTATGAGTGGTCTATTGCCACCGGAGAATTGACACCTACGCTTAAGCTCAAGCGCAACGTCCTTTTGGCAAAATATCATGACCAAATAGAACAATTATTCAGCTAATCATATTTCATCATGACAAATACAGATAATAAAGGAAAAGTTTTCCTCTACAACACACTCTCGAAAAGAAAAGAACTCTTCAAACCTCTCGTCGAGGACCATGTCGGTTTGTATGTTTGCGGACCCACCGTATATGGCGAACCGCATCTTGGACATGCTCGTCCAGCAGTCACCTTCGACCTGGTTTTCAGATATTTGACACACATAGGTTACAAAGTTCGCTATGTCAGAAACATTACGGACGTTGGTCACCTTGAACATGATGCTGACGAAGGAGAAGATAAAATCGCAAAAAAAGCACGTTTGGAACAACTTGAGCCCATGGAAGTGGCTCAATACTACATGGATAGCTACCATCGCGCAATGGATGCGTTGAATGTAAAAGGCCCCTCTATTGAGCCACGTGCATCCGGACACATTATTGAACAAATCGAGATGGTTCAGAAAATCCTTGATAAGGGATTCGCCTACGTTTCCGAAGGTTCCGTATATTTTGATGTCGCCAAATTTGATAAAGAGTTTGGATATGGAAAACTTTCCGGTCGGGTTTTGGACGAATTAATTGCCAACACACGAGAATTGGATGGTCAAAGCGAGAAACGCAACCCCGCCGATTTCGCCCTATGGAAAAAAGCAGCCCCTGAACATATCATGCGATGGAACTCCCCGTGGAGCGTCGGCTTTCCGGGCTGGCATATTGAATGTACAGCCATGAGCACCAAATATTTGGGAGAACAATTCGACATTCATGGTGGTGGCATGGACCTCCTTTTTCCACACCATGAATCGGAAGTCTGCCAAAGCACGGTATGCAACGGCTCCAGTTCCGTCCGCTACTGGATGCACAACAACATGATCACCATCAACGGCCAGAAGATGGGCAAATCCTTAGGTAACTTCATCACGCTCAATGAGTTTTTTACGGGTTCACACAAATTGCTCACGCAGGCATTCTCCCCTATGACCATACGCTTCTTCGTACTTCAAGCGCATTATCGCGGAACGGTGGATTTCAGCAATGAGGCACTCGTTTCCGCTGAAAAAGGTATGGAAAAACTCTATGCTGCCGAAAGAAGTTTGGACAAACTGAAATCTTCCGCTCAATCTACCGAAAAAATCGAAGATTGGGTTGTTCGTTGCTATGAAGCCATGAACGACGACTTCAATAGTCCGAAAGTAATTGCGGAACTGTTTGAAGCAGCGCGTATTATCAATGCCGTGAAAGACGGTCATGCTTCCTTAACTGCAGAAGATTTGAAATTATTGCAGGATA
>JAZUEE010000284.1:0-19098 GCA_045639985.1 Bacteroidales bacterium | reverse complement strand
GGTTGTGTCGTATGCCTTGAGGGCCAAGTCGTCCCCTTTGGCGGCGGATTCGCCAACGAATTGGCAGGTTATAGTGTCAAGTTCCGCTTGGTTTGTAAAGGAGGCAGCAGCGTCTTTTAAAACCTCTTCCCGATAGTTTTGGCAAATGCCTCTTGCGGAGGCGTACATTTCTATGCATCCTTTCCTTCCGCAACTGCATAATCGTCCATTCGGATTTACAATGGCATGGCCTAACTCGCCGGCAGCGCCGTGCGCGCCATGCAGCAGATTGCCGTCTATGACAATGCCACTGCCCACGCCCGTGCCTAAGGTCAGCATGATGAAGTTGCGCATACCTTTTGCTCCTCCATAGACCATTTCGCCTAATGCCGCAGCATTGGCGTCATTGTCCAGCTTTATGTAAGTGTGGAAGGTCTCTCCCAAAATCGCACCCAAAGGAATCTTTTCCTTGATGCGTAAATTGGCAGTATTGGCTTCAATACAACCGGTAAGATGGTTCCCGTTGGGCGCACCGATGCCGATACCGTCCAATTCCGGATTTCCATTTCGGCTCAGTAGTTGCTGGATCTTATCGGAAATAGCGGAAATATACGCATTCGCTTTATCGAAAGCTTGGGTGGGGAGATTTTCTCTTTCAAGGATAGTCCCGTCGTTGCGAACCAGTCCGATATCTGTGTTGGTGGCTCCGATGTCAATACCGATGGAATACATAATGCGATAATGAGTTAATTTGATAATGTTAGGAATTTGATTTGAAATCGTTATCTTTTGATGTGTTGTCTGTTGAGGGCGGCACGGTAGCGGGCGGCGTTTTGTGCGTGTACGCTGGCACTGCCGGTGAAGTTGTGATAGCCGGACAAATCTTCTTTGGCACACATGTACAGATAGTCGTGGTGTGCATAGTGAAGTACGGAATCTATGGTGGATCCTTCTGCAATGCGAATGGGCCCGGGAGGCAATCCCTTGTATTTATAGGTGTTGTATGGAGAGTCCACCAGCAAGTCGGCATTTAAAATGCGTTTTCGAGCAAAATCTCCCAAGGCAAACTTCACAGTTGGGTCGGCCTGCAGCAACATGTCTTTGTGCAGACGGTTCATGTAAAGCCCGGCTATAATAGCCTTTTCCGCTGGTCGGAAGTTCTCCTCTTCCACTATAGAGGCCAGTGTTGCGACTTCGATAGGGGAGAGACCGATGGATTGGGCTTGCTCTTTCCTTTTTGTGTTCCAAAATTTCTGATAGATCTCATACATCTTTTCTACGAATTTTTCTGCGGAGATGTCATAAAAAATATCATAATTGTTCGGAATGAAAAGGGCGGGAACCGTGGCTGGAGTGAATCCGTATTGTTTTAAAAAAACAGAATCTTTCAATAATAAGTCGAGTTCTTCGGGCTGGAAAAAGAATTTATTTCCGACTTTGTCGATAAATTGGTCGATGGTGCGAACGTTGTTAAAGGCAAATTTCACAGGATAGTGCTGCCCAACACGTAATTGCCTGACTAATTTGAAATTGCTCGTCTTGGGCGCTATTGGATAATGGCCTGGACGCATGGTTTTGAAACGCATGGCTTTGACCACGGCCTTAAACGTGTTCTCGTTGCGCAAAATGTCGTGACTGCGCAAAGTGTCCATGACTTGTTCAAAGGAGGCCCCTATGGGGACGGTTATGGTTGTTTGTTCCGTATTCTTAGTGTTGGAACCGAAGATTGCTTTGCCGCCAATACATGCTGCTATAAGAAGAAGGACCGCGATAACGGCTAAAGAGATGAGAATGTTTTTCTTCATATCTTATAAAATGCGTTTGATGATGTGAAGTCGATGTGTGTATTGTTTGGTGTCATTGTTGAAAATACCGGTCGAATCTAACGTGTTGATTTGGACGTGGCCGGACGCATGGAGGATTTGGTTTTGCCCGCATACGATACCGACATGGACAATTCGTCCGTTTTCGTTTTCAAAAAAGGCGATGTCGCCGATTCGGGCTTCATCTACAGATTGGATTTCAATTCCGCAGTGAACTTGTTGTGAGGCATCACGAGGCAGATCTACTCCGATACTGCGGAAGACTATTTGCGTAAAGCCGGAACAGTCAATGCCGGCAGGCGTTCTGCCACCCCAGAGATATGGTGCGTTGAGGTAGTGAAAGGCAAAAGCCAATAGATTGTTCTGGGCATCCGTTAGGCCATGGTGACGCGGAATAGGCGGATTCTCAACAGGTCTTACCGAAAACTGTTTGCCGTGAATGCTGAATATGCCGTTGTCGGTTTTGGGGTATATAGAGCCGATGAAGATTGGGAACGGGATTTTTGTGTCTGTATATTGCAGATATTGGAAATCGCTGCGCACCATTTCTTTGGGATGTCCCTCCCATTGATGAAATTCTGTTTCAGAGATTCCGGTGTGTTGTTTGCTCGTTATCCATCCTTCATAATGACAGTCGGAGGTGCGGATCTTAACCCAATCTTCTTCTTCGTCGAGAGTAAGATAGGTCTCTCCGAAAAGCAGTTGAGAAACCATTTCAGCGCGGTGAGAGGCCTCTGCGCGCATGGTGGCTGACATCCAAAGGCATATTCCGTATTTCATAATGCCGATAATTTAATGTGACAATGTGCTAATCTGCTCCCTTTTCATAGGTGAAAAGTATTGGAACAAATTAGCACATTGAGGAATGTTCTGATTTGTTAGAATGGAAGATCGTCAGGTGTGCCGCTGTCTGTAAAGGTGTCTTCGGCGGGACCCAAATCGGGGAGAGTAGATGCCGGAGCTGTGTAGGCGGTATGCTGCGTTTGGATGTTGGAAGGATCGAACGTGACAGGGTTTGAAACGGCTGTTTGCTGCGTGCCTGGAGCGGCAGCTTGCGGATGTTCCAACTTCCATGCTTTTACATCGGTGTACCATTTGCCGTTAAATTCTCGAGATTCAAGATCGAAGGATACCTTTACGAGGTCGCCGATGTTGTATTGGTTGAGCTGGTCGGCTTTGTCACCCCATAAGTTTGCGCATATTTTTTTGGGGAATTGGTCGCCTGTTTCAATGACGAATTCCTGTTTCTGCCAGCTGCTGCCTGTACGCGCGCTGGTGCCTGACTGCATGGGGAGTTTGCTTATAAGTTTTCCAGTAATTTCTAATGACATAGTTTTATGATTTATTTGTTTTTATCTTTGTCTTTTTTGCCGAAAACGGTGACGTTGATATAGTTGGAAGGGTGGGCTTTAACATCCGTAATGAGGGCGTTCAAACTTTCCACCGTTTTGTTGATGTTGTTGTATAGGGCATCGTTTTCCAGTAGTAATCCGGCTGAACCCTCTCCGCTTTCGATTTTGGTGGCAATGGCGTTAAGGTTGGCCACGGTAGATTGTGCGTCGTTCAACAATGCTCTGATATTGCTTTGTGCTAACGAGTCGGAAATGTTGTTTAGATTCTTAATGATGCCGTTGATTTGCGGTGTGGCGTTGCTTAAAGTAGTACTGAGTTGATCGAGTTTGGAAACCACGTTATGTACATTTCCTTCGTTTGAGGCGAGGATATGGTTCAAATGGTTGGTGGAGGCCTCCAAGTTGATGAGTGTGTTTTTCAACATCAAAGCGCCATTATTGGCATCATTGGGCAGAAAGGCGCTTTTGACGGTCAGACCGATAGTGTCAACGGAGGCAATGACGCTGGCTAACTGGTCTTTAAGGTCGCCAATGCCATCAAACATGCCGGCTGCTAAACCGCAAGCCAAGGTGTCTTTGTTGTGGGCCATTTGTTTTGATTGTCCGATGATGACATTGACAATCATGCCGCCCAATACGTCTTTTTGTGCCACTTCAAATCGGGAATCAGCAGGAAGTTCGATGTCTTCGGTAACGAGAATTTCAGCACATATTTTGGTGGGATTGGTGCTGAGCATGGATATCTTGCTCACTTTGCCGATAGGGTAGCCGTTCACCGCGACGGTAGTGCTTTCGTGCAGCCCGCCGATGTTGTCGAAAACGGCATAATAGTATGACTTGTGGCTGAAGACGTTAAGCCCTTTTAGGAAATTGCATCCGAGGTAGAAAATAATAGCGGCTATAATGCAGAATATAGCCACTTTCATACTTTTGATGTTTTTAGGAGAATATTGTTCTTTGTCCTTGTCTGTACTCATACACTTAGTTCAAAAAATAGGCGCAAAAATATTATTTTTTCAACAATTTACGGGCATCTGAAACGGATATTTTTTTATCTCCTTGAAAAGCAGTCAGAAAGGCATCCGAATAAGTGCTTTTCACAAGGGTTAGAATTTTTAATGCGGCTTCGTAGGAGGTCTCGTTGCCAGCGGTGTATTTCCATACGCCATTTTCTTGGTAACAACTAACATTAGGAAGATTTTGAATCCGTTTGTCTGCATCAGCAAGTTTGGTTGGCGATGTTAGGAATTGCACTTTGAATCGAATGTCATCAGTTGTTGAAGTTTCAGCGTTGACGGTCGGTTTTGTCTCTTGAATGGGAGTGGGATTGGAGGTGGTTACTTGTTCCTTTGGAGCGGGCTCTTCCTTAGAAGCGGAAGTCTTTGTATCTGGAACAGACCTTTCTTCATTGGGTAATGCAAGATGTTTGTGGGATGTCCCATTGACAGAGGTTAGATAATCCGCAAAGGCATTGTAGATGGCAACGGCCTCTCTCTGTTGGTTCGCCTGTTTGATAAGGAAAGCTTGGTCGTTGGCATTGGAAAGAAAACCCAATTCAATGAGAATACTCGGCATGGCAACTTTGTATAGCACCCAATATCCGGCTTGCCGTACGCCGCGATCTGTCAAATGTGAAGCGTTGAGAAGATTGTGCTGTACTTTGCTGGCTATGGAAATAGAGTTGTTGAGATAGGCGGAAGTGTAGAGGGAGAAAATCACGTTGGATTCGGGAGAGCTGGGGTCGAAACCGTCGTAATTGTTTTGGTAGTTCTTCTCTTTAAGAATGGCTGCGTTTTCCTTGCGTGCAACCGCTTGATTGGATTCGCTTTTGTCCAAGCCCATGACAAAAGTCTCCACTCCATTGGCTTGAGGACTTTCACTGGCATTGCAGTGGATGGAAATGAAAAGGTTGGCGTGGGCATCGTTGGCGATCTGTGCTCTGCGGTACAATTCAACGAAGACATCCGTATTGCGAGTGTATATGACCTGTACGTCGGGACAGTTTTCGCTGATGAGTTTCCCAACTTTCAACGCCATGTTCAAATTGACGTCTTTTTCCTTTGAAGCTGTTCCTATGCACCCTGGATCATGCCCACCATGCCCCGCATCAATGACTACTTTGAATTTTTGCGGTGTGTTTTGCCCCAATACAGTGTTCCCCATAAAAAATAGGAGGATGTATAATAAGAACCTGAATTTTGAGTTCATACCTTTAAAACTTTTTGATATTTTTGCCGATTTTAAAATCAGCAAAAATATATTTATTACTTTCGTTTATAGAACTTTGGCGAAAAAGATATACACAACATATTTTTCATATTTGATACGACTGAGTATGGTGCTATTATTCAGTTGCTTATGTGTGTGCGCGCAAGCCCAGTCCGGTAAAAATCGGCGCACGTATGTTCCCAAAGATTCTACAGAGCAGAGGATAAACGATACATCGGTTCGCAATATTGCCCTGACGGATTCATTGCGACTGAATCTGAAATCTCAAAAGGTGATTTCTCCCAATGCGATAACCTCCGTGGTGACCTATAGCGCGAAAGATTCCACGGTGAATGATTTGCAGCGCAGATATACGTATCTTTTTGGAGATGCGGTGGTGAAGTATGAGGATATGGAGTTGCACGCGGATTATATCGAAATTGATTTCAAAAACAATGAATTGTATGCGTCCGGCGTGGCTGATTCGTTGGGACATATTCATGGAAATCCTGTGTTTGTGCAAGGATCAGACTATTATCGTGCGCAGGAAATAAAATATAATTTTACTACGCAGAAAGGTAAAATTACCAATGTGATAACAACCCAAGATGAGGGTTTTATCCATGGCTCTGAGGTTAAAAAGTTGGGAAGCAACGTTGCTTTTTTGAAAAACGGAAAATATACGACATGCGAACTTGACCATCCGCATTATGAGATTTCTTTCACGAAGGCAAAGCTTATACAACATGACAAAATCGTTATTGGGCCTGCATACCTGAGCTTTACGGGAGTGCCGACCCCTCTTGCCATTCCTTTCGGCTTTTTCCCGTTGGAAAAACAGAAGAAATCAGGTCTGGTTATGCCTTCCTTCGGCGAGTCGGCCAGCTTGGGCTTTTATTTTCAGGATATTGGTTTTTATTTCGCTATTAATGACAATGTGGATTTGTTGTTGTCTGCAGATGTTTATACAAGAGGTAGTTGGGCCATTAAGGCGAAATCTAATTATGCTTTCCGCTATAAGTGCAGCGGTATGGCACAACTCGGATTCCACCAAACCCGTGTGGGCGACAAACTCGATTCTTCGTATCGTTGTTCCAATGACTACAAAATATTTTGGGAACACAAACAGGATATCAAGTCGCATCCGACGACCCGATTCAATGCACATATAGATATCGTTAGTGCCAATTATTCCAAGTATAATATCACATCGGCTAACGATTATCTTTCAAATCAATTCTCCTCATCCGTAAATCTTTCCACCTCCGTCAATGATGTTTTTTATGTGGATGCGACGCTTTCCTATTCTCAAAATACGGGTACCCATAGTGTGAATTTCAAATTGCCCGATATCAGTATGTCGGTCATACAGTTTTATCCTTTTCGAAAAAAAGACAAAACCGGGGCTCTGAAATGGTATGACAACATTTCCATGAAGTGGTCTTCGCAGCTTACAGGGCAGATTGATTCTTACGACTCATTGTTTTTAAGACCCGAAACATGGCGGGATTTCAATGTCGGGATGATGCATACGATACCGTTGACGATTCCTATAAAGATAGCCAAACTGATTAACTGGAACACCACAGCTACGCTGATTGAAAAGTGGTATCTCCAATCCTATACGAAAGATATGACGCTGGATCCGGAATCTGAGTATGCGCGCGTTAATCAGTATTTCCAACGCGGATTTTCAGCATTGCATGATTTCAGCTTGTCATCTTCGTTAACTACGAAGGTCTATTTTATGTACACGTTCAAAAAAGGCGGACTGCATGCAATTCGTCATGTGGTGACGCCCAATTTGAATTTCACCTATCGACCGAATTTGTCAGGAGGCAGCCGCGGTACGTACTTTAATCCGATAACAGGCGAACAAGTGGATTACTCGTTTTTTGACAATGCTATTTTCGGAACGGTTTCTTCAAATACGCAGGCCTTGGCCCAACTTTCATTTGGCAATAATGTGGAAATAAAAGTCCGTTCACGAAGAGACACCATTACTGGTTTCAAGAAAATCCCGATTATCGATAATCTGAACGTGGCAATGAGTTATAACTTCGCTGCTGATTCTCTGAAATGGTCAAAACTCACCCTTACGGGTCGGAGTACGCTGTTTAAACAATTGTACCTGACGTATAATTTTGCCTTTGACCCATATATAATAGGCGAGAATGGACGCTCTGTCAATCAAACCGAATGGAAAGTAAATCATCGATTGCTTCGTTTCTCTTCTACAAGTTTTAGTGTTGCTTTAAATTTGCGGTTGGATCAGAATACCTTCAAGAAAAAAATTAAATCTGACAATGAACAATCGCGAAAACCGGAAGGAAATCCATGGTCGTTAACCTTTAATTACACCTTTACATACGGTATTAATGATAATATATACTATTATATGTTGTTGGATACAAACCGCTATACCAATAATATGGTCCATACCATTAATGTTGTCGGAGACATCAATATCACAAAAAAATGGAGAGTCGGATTTACCACCGGATATGATTTTGTTCAAAAGTCTCTATCCTATACTTCGATAGATATTTATAGAGATATGCATTGTTGGGAGATGAGTTTGAACTGGATTCCATTTGGTTACCGAAAAGGTTGGACCTTTACCATCAATGTGAAGGCCGCTGTCCTCAAAGATGTTTTGAAATTGCCGCTACATCAGGATTATCGTGATAATTTGTGATTTTAGGAATGTGAAAGGCGAGAGGATGAATGGTTAATGGTTGTTAATGATTAATGATGGGAGGATGATAAATGAGGATTTGCTTGAAACCAGAAACTTGAAACCTGGAACTTGAAACACGATGCGTTCCCCACGAAAAATTAGTCGCCAATGCTGTTTGCAAATAATAAAATTTGTGATATAATACCATATCACAATTTTTGTATATTTGCAACCTTGAAATTTTTAGGTGAAAATTCATATAAATATTTAAAAATCAAATAATTAAAAAGATGAAAAACAAAGGACTAATTTTATTTTTCACCATTCTTTTGGCACTCGTTTGCCTTTACTGTCTTTCCTTTTCTTACGCAACATGGCGCGTGGAGAAGAAAGCAGAGAAGTTTGCAAATGACCCTGCCGCTATTGCAGAGGTGAAAAAGGAAGCGCATGGTGACGTGATGTTGGAAAAACATTTGGTCGATTCTTTGATTGAAGCAAGAACTCGCCAGTATTTGACCAATATGAATGACACCAAGGTTTTCTTGGGCAACACTTACAAGAAATGTAAGTACAAAGAGTTGAATTTAGGTTTGGACTTGAAGGGCGGTATGAACGTCACCTTGGAAATTTCTATGCCAGACGTGGTACAAAGTTTGGCAACCAATAAGGAAGACCAACTTTTCAAATCGACTTTTGAAAAATCCGAAAAAGAGTATGCCAATACGACCAACGGTGATTTCATTGACATTTTCGTGAAAAATTTCAACACACAAAAGAGTGCTTTGAAATTGAACAATGCCAACCTCCGTACATATTTTGGAGAACGCTCTGGAATTAAGAATGCTACGGATCAGCAAATCATCACTTGGATGAAAAAAGAATCTTCAGAAATCGTTGACCGTACGTTCAAAATCCTCCGTACTCGTATCGACCGTTTCGGTGTGGCTCAACCCAACCTCCAAATGCTTCAAGGTGGTCGTATCTTGGTTGAATTGCCGGGTATTAAAGAACCTGAACGTGTTACTGATCTTTTGAAGAGTACGGCAAAATTGGAATTTTGGGAAGTATATAATGAGGTGGTCGGTGGAAAATCCATTACCCAACGCTTTATTGATGCAGATGCTAAATTGGCTGAAGCTCTCAAAAATAAAAAAGACCTTCCTCAAGAAGAAACTCTCGAAGCTGATTCCGCACTCGCCGCAGCTGACAGTGCAAATGTTAACGATGCCTTAGCTGCTGCCGATCAAACAACGGATGAGGATGAGGACGAAGACGAAGAAGATGCTGATGCTACCGCTGGTGCTATTATGAGTAAAGCTGTGGCAGTTCCAGGTAGTTTTGTAATCGGTTATTTCAAAGAAGCCGATATGCCTGTGATTAACAACTTGCTTCCGCAACTTCAAAAAATTCTCGGTGACAACAGTGTTGTTTTCTATTGGGGTTCTCCTGAAAAAGAATATAACAATGCTTATCCACTTTATCCTTTGAAGAAAAAGAATGACCGCATTGGACCGCTCTTGAGTTCTGAAACAATCGGTGGCGCTCGCGTGGTTCGTTCTGCCCGTCAGGATGTGGACCAAAACAATCGCGTGGTCGTCAATATGTCTATGGAAGATCAAGCTTCCGAAGAATGGCGCAAAATCACCAAAGAAGCTGCTGACAATAGCGCTCAAAAACTGACTTGCATCGCTATCGTTTTGGATGAGTTCGTTTATTCCGCTCCGACTGTGAGATCTGAAATTCCGAACGGTAACTCTGAAATTTCCGGTAACTTCACCATCGAAGAAGCTAAGGACCTTGCTACAGTTCTTAACTCCGGTAACCTCGAAGCCCGTGTGAATATCGTACAATCAGAAGTTGTAGGTCCTACCTTGGGTAAGGAATCCATCCGTTCCGGCTTGCTTTCTTTCCTCGCTGCCTTCATCCTCGTGGTTGTCTATATGTTCTTCTACTATAGCCGTGCAGGTCTCGTTGCCGACATCGCTTTGTTCTCCAATGTGTTCTTCATCATTGGCGTGCTCGCTTCTATGGGCGCAGTCCTTACATTGCCTGGTATCGCCGGTATCGTCTTGACATTGGGTATGGCAGTCGATGCGAACGTTATTATTTACGAACGTGTTCGTGAAGAGGTTCGCGCCGGTAAAGGTATTCGCGTCGCAATTGATGAAGGTTTCAAACATTCCTATTCCGCAATCATCGATGGTAACGTTACGACATTGATTACCGCTATCGTTCTTTATATCTTCGGTTCTGGTCCTATCCAAGGTTTCGCAACTACTTTGATTATCGGTATCCTTTCGTCTCTCTTTACCGCTATCCTCGTTTCCCGTATGATTATCGAGGCACGCTTGAAGAAAGGCAAAGAAATGAATGTTGGCAGCAACCTTACAATCAACGCATTTACACATTTGAATATAGATTTCCTCAGCAAGAGAAAATATTTCTACATCCTTTCTTGTAGCTTAATCGTTATCTCCATTATTTCATTCTGCACATTGAAACTTCAACCGGGTATTGATTTCACTGGTGGACGTTGTTATGTGGTTCGTTTTGATAAGGATGTTACAACAAAAGATGTTCGTGCTGCTGTTTCTAAAGAATTCGGTGGTAATCCTGAAGTCAAGACTTTTGGTAGTAATGATCAAATACGTATCATCACTAACTACAAGATTGACAGCAATGAGCCAAAAGACGACCAACTCTGCGAGCAGAAACTCTACAATTGTTTGAAAGGTTTTTATGAAAAACAAGATCTTTCTGAATACGACTTTACCCACTTGACCAATGATGTTCGTGGTATTCAGTCTTCTCAGAAAATCCAACCGACTGTTGCTAAAGAATTGTTGTTGAACGCTGTTTGGGCAGTCCTGGCTTCCCTCGTGCTGATATTCATCTATATCGCTATCCGATTCAGAAATTGGCAATTCGGTATGGCTGGTGTCGGCGCCCTGTTCCACGACTCCTTCCTGACGATTGGTATGTTCTCCCTCTTCTATAAGGTGATGCCGTTCTCAATGGAAATAGACCAGAACTTTATCGCCGCTATCTTGACGGTGATCGGTTACTCTATCAACAACGTTGTGGTCATTATGGACCGTGTTCGTGAAAACCTCGCCCTTTATCCGAAACGTTCCAACTATGAAAACTTCAATGCCGCAATCAACAGTACAATGGGTCGTAGCGTGAACACCGCTGTTACTACATTGGTTACTTTGTTGGTGATCTTCTTGTTCGGTGGTGAAGTTATCCGTGGCTTCGTGTTCGCAATGTTCATCGGTATTATGTTCGGTACATATTCCGGTATCCTCGTCGCCAACCCGTTTGCATTCGACCTCATTCGCCTCAAAGGTGGTGAAGTTAAACGCGCTAAAGCCGAAGTTGCAAAATAGTTTAGAATTACCAATAAAAAATCAGTCGGGACGGTTCTGCCGTCCCGATTTTTTTTTATTTTAGCGCTCTCATTTTTATTAGGTAAAATATTCGTTAATATGAAGATATACAAGTCCCTTTTGCTTCTTGCAACTATTTTAATGACAACAACTTGCGTGTTGAAAGCGCAAATTCTTCGCGATGCGGACAACAAGTTCCGCGATTGTCAATATGAGACAGCTTTGGAACTATATAAGAAAGGAATTAAGAAACTTTCTTCGAATAGGGTCGAAATACAAAGAGCGACTTTCCAAATTGCAGAATGCTACCGTATCATGGGTGATTTGAAAAAAGCAGAGCAGCAATATCTACGTTTGGAGAAAAAAAATTACCAGAAGGATAATCCGATGATCCTTTTCCATTTGGCAAATATTTATAATCTGCGTGGTGATTATGACTTGGCGTTGAAATATTATCAGAATTATAAGAAACGCGCCGAAGACGACACTCGTGCAGATATCTATATACAAGGTTGTCAGAATGCCAAAATGTGGAATGAGAACCCTACCCGTTACGAAGTGGAAAATATGAAGAAATTCAACACTCGTGATGATGAATGGGCTCCGCGTTGGGGTAATGATGAAAAACGTAATTCCATTATCTTTACATCCAACCGTGAAGGCTCAAAAGGTAAGGGAACTGACCAATGGACCGGAATGGCTTTCTCCGATATCTACATTACGAATAAACCTAAAAGCAAGAATACTGATTGGCCAGGCGAGTGGTCTCCCGTTACGGCTGTTGACGAAGGCGAAACACTCAATTCCGGTGTTAATGAAGGTGAGGCCTGCTCTAATCGAAAAGGTACGGTTTATTATTTTACCAAATGTCCGCAAGACAAGAAAAAAGTGCAAGGCTGCTACATATACAAATCCATGAAAAAAGGTAAAGCCTGGGGCGAACCGGAATTGGTGGCTTTAGGTGACTCCGCATATAATTATGTTCATCCCTTTATCTCTGGTGATGAATTGACTATTTACTTCGCATCCAATATGCCCGGCGGATTGGGTGGTTATGATATTTATAAAGCTACGAGAGCTAAGAAGTCCGCAAAATTTACGGATATTACAAACCTCGGACCTAATGTTAACACGCCCGGTCAGGAAGTTTTTCCTGCATTGAGAAATGATGAAGAACTTTACTTCTCTTCTGATGGTTGGCCTGGTCTTGGCGGCCTCGACATTTTTGTCTCCCGTATTAAGGATGGCCAATTCCAACCTGCCGAAAACTTGATGGTTCCGATTAATTCCTCCTACGATGAAATCGGTATTATCTTCGATGAAAACGAAGCTATAGATCCGAAATCCAAATCTCCGTATTTGGCAAAAGGTTACTTCTCCTCTAATCGCCCTGGAGGCCGTGGAGGTGATGATATTTATTATTTCCTCCTCCGTCCCCTTGTTTATACTTTGTCTGGTTATATTAGGGATAAGAACAACGGACAATATATGGACGGCGTCGAGGTCGAAATCGTTGGCTCTGACGGTACATCCTATAAAACGACTACGGATGTAAAGGGTTACTATCATTTTGACAAAACCAAAATCTTAGGAGCTACCACATACGATATCAAGGTCGCCAAGAAAGGTTATTGGGAAAATGGCAATACGGCAAAAGCCACTACTGTTGGTCTTGAAGAAAACACGGATCTGAAACAAGATTTTTCTTTGGAACCTATCCCGAAGGAACCAATCCTTCTTCCGGAAATTTTGTATGATTTGGCTAAATGGGATCTGAAACCTCAGTACAAAGATTCCTTATTATATTTGTACGATATTATGGTTAAGAACCCGACCATCGTAATTGAACTCCGTTCCCATACTGACTCCCGTGATACGGAAGAAAAGAATGATGTTTTGTCACAACATCGTGCCGAATCTTGTGTCGATTTCCTCGTCAACGAAAAAGGCATTGCCGCAGATCGTATTGTGGCCAAGGGATATGGTGAACGTGTTCCGCGTAAACTTGAAAAAGACATGTACTCCGTGTATAACGGTAAAAAATACTTCTTTGCAAAGGGTACGGTCTTGACAGAAGCATATTGCGAGTCTTTCCCCACAAAACCCGAACGTGAGGCCGCTCACCAGTTGAACCGTCGTACAGAGTTTATTATTTTACGTGACGACTACGTGCCCAGCAATGACAATATTGACAGTGTACGTAAAACAACAGGTGGTATCGCTCTTATTCAACAACGTACCGTTCCAATCACCCTTGTTGGTGATGCAGTCAAGGGTACTTGTTTCGCCAACAGCAAATCAATGGAATTTGTCATTGGCAACAATAGCGAAGAAATTTTTATGAATTATGCGGATGCAACCCGTTTCTTGAAAGAATCCATCATTAATTTGAATGACTTTGAAGAAAAATCAGGCGCCATCAAACAGGAAGATGGCAGTATCATTGAAAATTCCGTGCTGTATTTGGAAGAACTTCGTATTGGTGATGATTATTCCGAGAATGTAAAAGTTGTTGTGAAAAAGAACCTCCCTGCTGCGTTTGTTGTAGGTGATGGCTTTATTCAAAGCGAATGGGGTGAATTTGTTATTGACAAAGAACATAATCAGTTGAAGTTTAATAAATAAGAATACTTGTATAACTAAATTAACTATAAGGGCAATCTATAGGTTGCTCTTTTTTTTGAGAAATGTCACGAATTTACAAACTTGTTTTACTAAGTGCGGTTATGTCGCTACTATTAACCGCTTCCTATGCTCAAGATACTACGAGAAACAAAAAAAGGGATTTTGATTTTATCACGAAACTTCAATTAGAGGTTCGTGCCGAGTTTGAATTTGACCACCCCGTTATCCGTACATACGATGGTGAAAGCCGTCTCGGAAATTCCTCTTATGGCTTTTTCGGTCGTTATTTCAATTTTCATTTCGAAGGCAATCTGACAAAGAATTTGTCGTATCTTTTCCATCAGCGGATAATCGCAAATCCAGGTTCTGTCAAATTTTTTGACAATACGGATTTTATGTATTTAAATTATGCGATTAATCCTAATTGGTCGCTCCGTGTGGGAAAAGAGGCATTGGCTTTAGGCGGTTTTGAGTATGATGCTGCTCCCATTGATGTGATATACAGCTCGTATTATTGGGATTATATTTATTGTTTCCAATTGGCAGCGCGCGCCACTTTTCAAACCAAAGATCAAAAAAACAAATTGAGTTTTCAGGTGGCCACATCTCCGTATATGTATTATGGCTCGAGTTACCAAAATTCCCTTTTGAGCTATAATCTTTTGTGGTCGGGAAGTTTTGGATGCTTTAAGGCCATCTATTCGTTTAGCATGTTTGAACGCGCTAAAGGAAAATTCATGAATTACATTGCGTTAGGAAATCAATTGAAATTTGACCGTTTCAAAATATATTTGGATTTGATACATCATGCCACCAATACCCAACAGCTGTTTAAAAACTTTGCTGTTATTAGTAGGGCAGATTGGCAGATTGATGATCAGGCCAGTCTCTTTGCGAAAATCGGTTATGAACAAAATTTGGATCAGTTGGAAATTCAGAACTATCTGACGACGGGTGAAATATGGGATTGTTTGGCTATTCCCGGACGGCAATATTTTTATTATGGTATTGGGTGTGAGTTCCGCCCAAGAAAATGCAAGGATGTGCGTATTCATGCGTATTTGGCAGATTATTCGGAACGGAATGACTATGTGTCCCATTCGCCATTGAACAATGATAGGGATGTCTTCAATTTGAGAGCAAATGTCGGAGTAACTTGGTTTATTGATTTTGTAAAATATTTTTTGAATAAATGAAACTAAAACGTAGAAATAAGCGCACGCTGAAATATGCTCGTCGCGTTGAACTTACGTTCCGTTTGTTGGAGCGTAAACTGAGGTTGAAAAAGTCGCTGAGCTTCACTACGAAGCGCTCCATAGAGGCCGTACTGTTCTTAATCATATTTTTCGCATTCTTTGGTCTGTTGGCTTATAAAATGTCATTGCCCATGATGTTGAACACGTTCATGCAAACGGCCTATCATTTGCTTTTGGAAACGGTGTTCTATATTATGGCGATTTGCGTGCTGATGGGAGCTATCAGCAAGCTGCTGACGGAGTTTGGTGTGGTACGTTTGATGGAGAACATTTTAAGACCTTTTATGAAGCCGTTGTATAATCTTCCGGGCGTGGCGGCTTTGGGTGCGGTAATGACCTTTTTAAGCGATAATCCGGCCATTATTACATTGTCAAAAGACAAAAATTTCAGTCGCTATTTCAAAAAATACCAACTGGTCTCGTTGACGAACTTTGGAACGGCGTTCGGAATGGGATTGGTTGTCTTGGCCTTTATGACGGGGCTTGGTTATGGTAAAGGTGCTTTGATAGGTATCGTTGGTGCCGTGGTGGGCAGTATTGTCTCTACCCGTTTGATGCAGCTCTTTACACTAAGAACTTATCCGGAATTAAATGAACCGGTGATGGAAGGGGAAGGCGATGAACAGTCCATCTCCTTCAAGAGTGAGGGTAGCGTGTTTATGCGCTTCCTCAATTCCATTTTGGATGGCGGAAAAGACGGTGTGGGTATTGGCGTAGCCATTATTCCTGGTGTTTTGGTGATTTCTACTATCGTGATGATGATGACTTTTGGACCTTCTGGAGAGGAAGGACAATATACCGGTGTTGCATACGAAGGTGTGCCCGTTATCACATGGGCTGCTGATAAAGTCGGATTTGTATTTAAATGGTTGTTTGGATTTACAAGTCCTGAATTGATTTCATTCCCGATTACCGCGTTGGGTGCTGTGGGTGCGGCATTGGGTTTGGTGCCTCGCTTTATTAGCCAAGGAATAATTGATAATAATGCAATCGCTGTTTTTACGGCTATGGGTATGTGCTGGAGTGGCTATTTGAGCACGCATACGGCCATGCTGGATTCCATGGGCTATCGCAAACTTATCAGCAAGGCCATCGGTGCACATACCATCGGAGGTCTGTTTGCCGGAATTGCGGCTCATTGGCTTTTTGTACTGATTTCTCTTTTATAGAGGTTGCTATTTCTCGCTTCTTAGGTCTTTCCGTAATTCGAAATTTGAACCCAAATAGACTTTCTTGACTATGGGGTCGGCGGCTAATTCTTCGGCAGTGCCGGATTTAAGCACACGACCTTCGTATAGAAGGTAGGCACGGTCGGTGATGGATAGCGTTTCGTGAACGTTGTGGTCCGTGATGACGATGCCGATGTTCTTGTCCTTTAATTTGGCCACGATGTTCTGGATGTCTTCCACGGCAATGGGGTCAACACCTGCGAAAGGTTCATCCAATAGGATAAATTTGGGATCAGACGCTAAACAACGCGCTATTTCAACGCGACGGCGCTCTCCACCCGATAGATTGTTGCCCAAATTATGACGAACCTTTTCAATATTGAATTCAGATATGAGACTTTCCAATTGCTCTTTTTGCGCCTGCTTGCTTTTACCGCTAAATTCTAATATGGCTTTAATGTTGTCTTCTACGGTCAATTGGCGGAAAACGGAGGCCTCTTGGGGAAGGTATGCCAAACCGAGTTTGGCACGCTTGTACATGGGCATATCTGTAATTTCCATGTCGTTTAGGTAGATATCGCCGGCGTATGGCTTGATAAGCCCGACAATCATGTAAAAAGAGGTCGTCTTGCCTGCACCGTTGGGCCCCAATAATCCAACAATTTCTCCTTGCGTGAATTCAATGGAGACATCGTTGACGACGGTCCTGTTTTTGTATTTTTTGACTAATCCCTCCGTTCTGATCTTGTATTCCATATTAACGACTCCTTTCGGCCATTTCTTTGATTTTCAGAAGTGCTTTGTTAAGTGCCTGCTCAATGGGCCCTTTTAGCATTGGCTGCATGAAAATGGGCACATCGGCCTCTGCAATAATCTGCACGTTGCTGCCATAATCGGCTTCCTCAATGAGAAAGTCGGCTGTGGCAGAAAATTTCTTGTCAGTATCTATAAGATAGGAAACTTTACTGAAAGGGATTTGTCCCGACAACTTGAAAGTGCAGGTTACCATATTGTTGATCGTAAAACTGCATCCGTCATTCGTTGTCGTCCAATTGGTGATTTGCGGTATGGATGGCGCCTGTTGGTTTCGGGTGAAATTCAACAGAGCATTAAAAACGCTATCTGGAGAAATGGTAAGGTTTTCCTTATTACTCTGAATATTCATAAATACTGTAAAAATAGGCCGCAAAAATAGTAAAAATGTGATATAAGTGCAAGGTTATAAAAGTGTAAAAGGATGAATCTTGAATGATTATTGATTGTTGAATTTTCCCGTTTTTAAGGTAAAAGTGTTGCTCTTTTGATTGAAAAAATTGTTACTTTTGCCGCTTCAAAATCAAGTACAAATTTAAATTCTATCTGTTATGAAGAAATTTTTACAAGAATTCAAAGATTTTGCCATGAGAGGCAATGTCGTTGATATGGCTGTCGGTGTGATTATCGGTGGCGCATTTGGTAAAATCGTTACCTCTTTGGTTAATGACATCTTGATGCCTCCGATTGGTTGGCTCCTCGGTGGTACGGATTTTTCCAAACTCAGCGTCAAATTGCCCGTTCGCGAAGGTATGGATCCTGTAACTTGGAATTACGGTAACTTTATCCAAGTCATTATCGATTTCATTATCGTTGCGTTCTGCATTTTCTTGCTCATCAAAGGTCTCAACAAATTGACATCCCTCCGCAAGAAAGAAGAAGAAGCTGCTCCGGCTCCCGCTCCAGAACCAACTACAGAAGAAAAACTTCTTACTGAAATTCGCGATCTCTTGAAGACAAAATAGTCTGAAAGTATGAAACTATAGAAGAGACGAGGAAGAATTGTTTTTTCTTCGTCTCTTTCTGTATAATAAGTTTAAAGTTTAATATGACTGCGTAGCACATTACCGCATTACCGCATTATCGCATTATCAAATTAGCACATTATCATCATGACCTATAAAGGTGTTCACATCGTTGACGACACGCTGGATGCAGTTGCCAACATCGTAGTAGAAAACGGATATATCCAGAAAGTAGAAATTTTAGACGAACAGGCAAACCCCGCTATGCCGGTGTTGCTTCCTTCGTTCACAGATTTGCACGCGCATTTCCGCGATCCCGGATTGACCTATAAGGAAGACGTGGAGTCGGGCAGCCGCGCTGCCGTGCGTGGTGGCTATACGGCTGTATGTCTGATGCCCAATACGGCTCCTGTCTGCAGCTCTTTGGAACAGGCCCGCGAAGTGGAGGACAGAGCCCACAAACTCAATCTCATACGTGCCAATCAGATTGTCAGTATGACGTTGAACGAACAAGGCCAAGACTGCTCACATCTGCTGAACATTCCCGCTGGGGCCATTCCGTTCGTTTCTGATGACGGCAAAGGGGTAAACCGCGATGATGTGATGGAACAGATTTTCAATATCTGCAAGGAAAAGGATTTGCTGATTATGGCGCACGAAGAAGATGCCCGTTATAGTCCCGCCGACCTCAGAATGGCGGAGAATGCGATGACTTTCCGCGATTTGGCGCTGTGTGAAAAGACGAACGGCAGCATCCATTTCTGCCACGTCAGCACGATAGAGGCAATCCGGGCCATCGCTGAAGCTAAACGTAAAGGCCTGCGCGTTTCTTGTGAAAT
>JAZUEE010000283.1:0-2429 GCA_045639985.1 Bacteroidales bacterium | reverse complement strand
TTTAGCCCATTAGGCCGCTCGTGTTTTTCGTCCCCTTGGAGCGTTTACAAATTGAGGAACCATTTTCTGATTTTTAACCTGTTGCAGGAACATGTTGATTAGCCCTTGATACGGAACCCCGACTTTTTCGGCAAGTTCCTTAAAATAATCAATGACATCCTCGTCACGTTTGCTGCAGATAGTCTTCTTCAATTTTTTCGCATAAGGATTTTGAACTGCATTGGAAAAATCATAATTTGGCTTCATCATTTTCTCCTTGCCCAATGCTGAGCTGATTCCCGTTTGTTGGCCTTTCGAGAAGATATAATCCTGATGACGTTATCTTCTTCGCCTCGTTCGCAATAGCACACAACAAGTAAATTTGCCCGAGCTGACATTCCAAGCATAATGAAACGATCTTCAACATCAGAATGTTTGACATCATGAATCATTAACGCATACTCATCGTAAAATACAGTTTGTGCTTCGTCGAAGGAGACCTGGTGTTTTTTGAGATTTATTTCAGCTTTTGTGCTATCCCATTCAAATATATATAATGTATATATTGATTCTTCTTTAGTCAAGGGATTTTTTTCATCCATTCTTCCTCCAGTCGCTACATGCCTAAAAAGCGACGGCTTGATTAGTGTTCTTTTGTTTATAGGCGACAGCGCATCCTCACCATAGAAGCGGTATGGCGCCTGGGATGTGGCGCAAGTGCCGCGCGAGTCCGACCCGCTTCGCGGCTTCACGCCCTAACGCATCGCAGGTTGGAATATCCCTTAAAACGCCATTTAAAATCGCCCCTAATTGCAAATAAAAACACTCTTTTATTCTTGATGGGAATATGGATCTATGCCAAATGACAGAATATGGAATTATATTCCTACTTAGGAGTGTCTATGCGTAAAATTTCCTCGTTTTTTAGTTTTATTGCGACTATTGCCCTGGTGGCTTGTTCTTCCCCGACAATAAATTCTACGACAGGCGATGAAGATGATGTCTTGAGTTCTGGCAGCAATGCGAAAAGTTCCAGCAGCGTGCAGAATGATAAGGATTTGTCCAGCAGTGTCTTGGAGGATGGCGAAAAGTGCGTGGGCGAAACAGGTAATCCCTGGGATGGAACCACCGCCAAGGAATTCGCATGCGGCACCGGCACGAAACTCAGCCCCTACATGATTCTTACCGCTGAACAGCTGGCCCACCTCTCCTTTATTGTAGGCGCGAAGGACAAGGAGTACAACGGCAAGTATTTCAAGCTGGGGGCCGACATCATCTTGAACGAAGGCGACGTCATTGACGAAAATGGCGCCTTGGTGGCCGATTCCACCAAGTTGCACAAGTGGACCCCCATCGGTAATTCCAATGTCGCCTTTACCGGAAACTTCGATGGAGATGGTCATTCCGTGAGTGGAATGTTCATTAACACCACCAGTACCCATAACGGATTGTTTGGAAATTCCAGTGGGACTATCCAGAATGTTACGGTAGAAAATGGGTGGGTGAAGGGAGGTAACTCCACCGCGGGCGTGATAGGCTCTATTGCCTCGGAAGGCGTTGTAAGGAATGCGCATAACAAAAACAGCGTGACGGGGACAGGCGAAGGCTCAGGTGGAATTGCTGGTACGAAAATTTATAATGCTTATCAGAAAGTTGCAAAACTGGAAAATTGCTACAATAGAGGCGTTGTCAAAGGAAAGAAATTGGTGGCCGGTATTGTTGGTTCTGTTAGTAACAATCTCAATATAGTCGATGTTCAAAATGAAGGTGTCATTGAAGGGGATTATGGCGTTGCCGGCATTGTTGGACATTTAGGCACAAATACATTGGTGGAGCAATCTGTTAATAAGGGGAATATTTACGGAAAGGAATATACTGCAGGCTTGGTAAGTTTCGCAGGGTATTTACAAGGGTCGGCCTCAAATAAGTATGGTACTTTGGATAGAGTGGTCAACTACGGTGTTGTGGAGGGTACAAAATATACTGCAGGTGTTGTGGGCGAGGCCGCGTGCTATAATGTTCTTTCTGTGGCGAATTTGGGCACTGTTGTAGGCGGAGATTACGTTGGTGGTGTTGCGGGACACAGCAAATATGCTAAAATAGATGGCGTATATAACCGAGGTGATATTTCTGCCAAAACTCGTGTTGGAGGCATAACTGGCTACAATCAAGAAGGCGTCACCAGCTCCGCGTATTCTACCGGCAAGGTAGATGGCGATTCCCTGGTGGGCTTAATGATTGGCTATAACTACAACACCACCATGGCGGACTACTATTACTTAAAGCAAGGCGACCAGGAACTCTGCGGACTGAACAACGGCGGTGGTGTAGCTACCCCCAAGACGGCGGAAGAAATGAAGTCCCAAGAATACGCAGAACTTCTCGGAGATGATTTCATTTACGATGAAGACCTAAATGATGGATATCCCGTGCTAAAGTGGGTGTTGGAA
>JAZUEE010000282.1:0-4772 GCA_045639985.1 Bacteroidales bacterium | reverse complement strand
GCACTGGCGCTTTTGATTCCAGTGTTTGCGAAGCAGGCCATTCGGATGAAAATAGCCCAAACCGAGCAGGAGCGAAATATGACGATTGCGGTCGGACAATTGAAAATTCTGCATTTTTCACTTTTCGGTAAATTTGATATTCGGGTTCGGCAGCTTTCTGTAAAAGACAACGATGCTCAAGATCAATTTTTGTCGGCTGATGAAATCCGCACCAAAGTGCAGGTCTGGAAGGGCTTTCATCGTACATTGATACTGAAAGATATAAGTGCGAAAGAATTGCAAATGAAGGTTGTTAAGAGTGGTGACTATTGCAATTATAAATTCTTGAAAGGCAAAAAAAACGTTAAAACCAAAACGAAACGTGATTATCAGGATTTGGTGAAGAGTCTGTTCGGGAAAATCGGGAATTATAGTCCGAATAACCTTAAAATCGGTTGTTGGGAAATTCTTACAGATATGGATTCATCAAAAGTACAATATGTTTTAACCGATTTGATTATCCATAACGGCAAAGGTGGCGGAAAAGCCAACATCCAGCAAGCAGGAGAAAATCCCGAGCAATGGAAGCTGACCTGCGCCTTTGACAAGAAAAAGCAGCAGTACGAAGGTTCAATGGTTCGGGCAGGTTCCGATACGGCTGTAGGTTCCTTACCATTTCTACAAGTTTTCGAAAAGCTGGATGTTCAAATGCATGAAGCTCGGGGCTGTTTCACCCTGTTGAAATCTAACAAAAAGCGCACTGACTGCCAGTTGTCTGGCACTATCCACCGTCTTCAATGCCAGCATCACTATATTGCTGACGTTCCGGTACAAATCGATTCTGTTGGCGCGAGCCTGAAATTATCTGTTTATTCCCAGACTATCGAGGTGGATTCCTCATCGGTTGTAAAGCTCAACCGCGCCGCGCTGCATCCATACATCCGATTTACGAACGACACGAGCAAACACATCCTGTTCAAAATCAACGAGCGCGACCGCGAGGCAGAGCCGCTGTTTGCGTCTTTGCCTTCTGATTTGTTCCAAATTCTCCCCAATATGTCCTTTACGGGCAAAATGGACTTCAACTGCCTGCTCGATTGCGATTTCGGGAATCTGGATAGTTTGAAATTCGACTTCAACTTCATCAACAAAGGTCGCTCGCTGCATATTAGTGAAGGTTTGGGCGAAATCACGCGGTTCAACGACCAATTCGAATACACGTTTTTCGACAACGGCGAACCCGTGCGTTCGTTATGGATTGGTCCCAACAATCCTTATTTCTGCCCTTCCTACGAAATTCCCGAGCTGTTGAAGCAATCCATCCTCGCTTCGGAGGACGGTGCCTTTTTCGTGCATAACGGATTTAGCAAATCGTCGATGCGACAGGCACTTGTGGATGATCTCAAAGCAGGAAAGATGCGACGTGGCGGCAGCACTATCACGATGCAGCTGGTCAAGAATCTGTTTTTGAACCGCAAGAAAGTGCTGACCCGCAAATTCGAAGAGATACTATTAGTGTGGATGATTGAAGACCAGCATCTTATCAGCAAGGAGCGGATGTTTGAGATATACGTCAACATTGTGGAGTGGGCACCCGGTGTTATTGGTATTGGCGAGGCCTCCGAGTTTTATTTCCACAAACGTCCCTACGAACTGACAATGTCGGAAAGTCTTTATTTGGCGACCCTTATTCGTGCGCCCAAGCACTACGCCTCCACGTTGAACGATGACGGCACCGTGACTGACGTAAAGCGCTCCGAGTTGGAATTCGTTGCCGACCGTATGGTCACCCGCGAATTTATGACGGAGGCACAACGCGCTGAGTTCGACTCCAATGTGAAGACAGTCATCCGCCGAAACAACTAAAGCCCCGTTTCCATGCGACTCAACAAACAGAGAGAGGTCATCCAGCACATTGTGGATTTTCTCAACAAGCTATAAGAGAGACACCCAGCTATCGGAATATGAATATCATTTAAGCTTCTCTTTTCGGAGGCAAAACACGAAGTGTGATGTTCTTTTTTGTTGTACTTTTGCGCCGTGAAAATTCTTCTGCGAATTGCCGAAAGTTCTCACGTAAAGATATTGTAAGAAACAGAGAAAAGAAACAGCAAATTAACATATTATAAAACAACAAATTAGCTATTATTTACATTCAAAGAAAAACACAAAATGAAGGACGGTTTCGCCAATAGACATAATGAGATAGTGCTTTACCAGCCAAACGAGGAAATCAAACTCGACGTGAAGATGGATGAATAAACCGTATGGCTTACACAATCGCAGATAGCCAATTTGTTTGGTTGTTCAAGTGATAATGTTAGTTTTCACTTGAAAAATATTTTCTCAGAAAAAGAATTAGATAAAAATGCAACTACCGAGTTTTTCTCGATAGTTCAAAAGGAAGGCAACAGAAATGTCCACAGAAACATTCTTCACTACAACATAGATGCAATTTTATCTGTTGGATATAGAGTAAGTTCTCTAAATGCGACTAAATCCCGTCAGTGGGCGAATAAAGTCTTAAAGGTTATTTATTTAACCAACGCATTGAGAGATTAGAACAGCGCGTTTCGATAACAGAAAACAAGATCGATTTTCTGTCGCGAGTGCAACCGTCGGAAAAGCGGGGAATAGACAAAATCAAAACTGAAAAGAATACATAAAATAAACCGCGGAATTGTAGTATTTCTTGAGAACGCCAATAGTAACTTCATATTCGGGAGCGCCTATAGGAAGTATCGAATGGCTGTAACGAAATGATATGCCATGATGCCGTTTGAAAACGTAAGTAATTCCTGCAAGAAAAGAAAGCTCGAATCGATTGAGGTCATAAAAGTCGTCCCATACATCGCCCCAACTCGAAGTGCCGGTAGGAGCACTGATATGGTATCGTTGTACTGTTCTTTGATACAACAGGAAACCGATTGAGGGACCGAAATCAAGCCACACTCCATCATTGTCAGTTTTAATGCTATTAAAGCGAAATCGTAATAGAAGCGGAATTTCGATGTAGCCCAAAGACGTTGAATGTTTATCTCTATGTGCCAATCCTTCAACACCGAAATTAGGTTTGGAGCGGGTGCCTTTCATAGTAAAGTTCATGTCCATCTGCAGCAACATTCGTACATTGTAGTTGTCGACAAGTTTCACATTGCCGAATAATCCAGCTGTTATTCCTGTTTTCCAATATCCGGGAATATTATCCGCAGACATGCCTGTAAATGTATTTCCTACAGACAAACCTCCTCCAAAATAGGTCCCTTGAGAAAAACATGGAGCGTAAAATATAATCCAAAGAAGTATTACAATAAATCGTTTCAACATCTGACAACAAAAATATAGAAATATATTGTATGCCCTTGTGACCATCTACTTCAAGATACACGCCAAGAACTTAGCATCGTGGCCGCTCTCGTTGCTGACGCTGTGGCGGTCGCCGTTGCCCGTGAAGACCACGTCGCCGGCGTGCAGCACTTCGCGCTTGTCATTGTCCGTGACCACGACTTCGCCTTCCAGGATATAGTAAATCTCCGCATCCGGAAAGTGCGGGTGCTCCTTGATCTGGCTCCCCGAAGGAAGGTTGATGACGTTGAACATATAGGCCTTGTCTAACATTTCCACCGGCGTCAGAATCACTTCTTTGTTGATAATACCGGCAATGTTGCCTTGGTTTTCGACTGTGACGGTCTCGATTTCGTTTTTATGTTTAATCATAATTATGCAATTTTTGAAAAACGACATACATTAATAAAAGTAGAGACGGTGCAATGCACCGTCTCTACAGGAATGTGTTTGATTATTCAGCAAAATGTTGGTAGAATTGGATGATCGTCTCAATGCCCTTGTAGAAATGGTCGAGGCGATAGTTCTCATTCGGGGAGTGGATAGCATCTTCGCCGAGGCCGAAGCCCATCAAGATGGATTTGATGCCCAATACTTTTTCAAAGGTGGAGATGATTGGAATACTGCCACCGCTGCGCATCGGGATGGGGAGTTTGCCGTAGGTGTCCATATAAGCAGCCTCAGCGGCTTTATAAGCCGGATGGTCTGTCGGACAACCATAGGCCTGACCACCATGCAACGGCGTAACCTTCACATCCACATAGTCGGGCGCATTCTGTTCAAAATAGTCTTTCACCAAGAGGGCAATCTTTTCGTGGTCTTGGTTGGGAACGAGACGGCAGGACAATTTAGCATACGCCTTGGAAGGCAGCACCGTTTTGGAACCCTCAGCCGTATAGCCGCCCCACATACCGCAAAGATCGAAGGTGGGACGAATGCCGACATGCTCAATCTTGGTATAGCCCTTTTCGCCGCGAAGTGCTTTCACGCCGAGCGACCTTTTGTACTCTTCCTCATTGTAAGGTGCCATATTGAGGAGTTCGCGTTCACGAGCAGAGCATTCCACCACGTCATCGTAGAAATGAGGAATGGTGATATGGTTGTTCTCATCCATACATTTTGCAATCATCTCACAAAGGGTATTCAATGGGTTGGCGACGGAACCACCGAAAATGCCGGAGTGCAAATCGGCATTCGGGCCGGTAACTTCGATTTCCCAATAGGAAAGTCCGCGCAAACCGGATGTGATAGAAGGCACATCTGTAGCAATCATGCTGGTATCGGAAACGAGGATGACATCTGCTTTGACAAGGTCCTTGTATTCGACAATCCACTTTGCCAAGCTGGGTGAACCGATTTCCTCTTCGCCTTCGAGCATGAACTTCACATTGCAGGGAAGCGTGCCCGTCTGCATCATCGTTTCAAAAGCCTTGGCGTGCATAAAGGAC
>JAZUEE010000281.1:0-1775 GCA_045639985.1 Bacteroidales bacterium | reverse complement strand
GCTAATGATTACATGCCCTATGCCTTTGCCCACTGATTTTTAACGCTGAATATAGAATTTTTCAATTTTGAAACTCTGGCTTGCTCCCTTAGACGGAATTACAAATTATGTATATAGAAATTGTCTGTGTCGCCATTTCGGCGGCATAGACTTTTTTATGACGCCCTTCTTGCCGGTGCAGGAAAGGGCTAAGCTGAACGTTGCCAATTGGCGTGACATCTGGCCGAAAAACAATGTGCTGAAGCCTACGGTTCCGCAGTTGATGGGCAACAATCCTCCTCATTTTGTGGACACGATGAACCTGTTGCATGAGGCTTACGGCTACACGTCGTACAACTGGAACATAGGCTGTCCCGTGGCCCAGGTGGTGCGTCGCCACCGTGGATGCGGCGTCATGCCCGACACGGATAGGGTGGAGGATGTGGTCCGCACCGTGACCGAGCAAACCCCGTATAAGTTCTCTGTGAAAATGCGGCTCGGGCTGCACTCTCCGGAAGAGGGACTGAAGATCTTGGACCGACTGGAAAAGTATCCCCTGGAATTTGTCGTTGTCCATCCTCGATTGGGAGAACAGATGTATGAGGGCACGCCCGACTGGGATGCCTTTGATTCGTTTTGCACACACACCCACCACCGCATCATTTACAGCGGTGATGTCTTTTCCCGCGAAGATTATCTTCGCCTTCAGGAACGATATCCTATTATTGAGGATTGGATGCTTGGCCGCGGAATGCTGCGCAATCCTTTCCTGGCTGAGGAAATTCTCGGCATGGATGTCGGTGACCGCAAAGCAAGATTCTTGAAGTATTACCAACTTTGGGTCGCCGAACTTCTGCCCGTCCGAAAGGAACGCGGCACCTTGCACAATCTGAAGGAATTATGGCACTATTATAGGTGCCTTTTCGATATTCCAGATGAAATGTTGCGCCGTCTCCTCCGCATTGACGATTTTGAGAACTTCTACGACTTCTCTATCTCCTTGATTCAAAATGCCTAAATCCCCCTGACGAAGGGCTTTTCGGCTTTGTGTGATTTTGTTGGAAATTGCTTTAAAAACACTTGTGATGGGTCTGGTAACTCATCACTTTTTTTTGTATTTTTGCCGCCTCTTAAAAAATTGTACTATGGATATAGAAAATGTCAATAAGACTTTCGAACAATTTAACAATGCAAATGTATTAGTCATTGGTGATGTGATGATTGACTGTTATATTACTGGCAAAGTGACCAGAATCAGTCCCGAGGCTCCAGTACCCATCGTCAATGCTCAAAATAGAAATTACAGACTGGGCGGTGCAGCCAATGTGGCGCTGAACCTCAAATCTCTGGGCGCAACGCCTATCCTCTGCTCCGTTATCGGTAGCGATAACAAGGCCAAGGTCTTCTATGACCTTATGGAGGACTGCGATTTGGATGCCGTCGGCTTGGTGCCCATGTATGGCAGAAAAACCACGATCAAGTACAGAATTATCGGTAACAATGCCCATATCGTCCGCGTGGATGACGAAAGAGACGAACAACTCAAGGAAAGAGAAAAAAGACAGTTCATCACCACCGTGGAACAGATCATCGAACATCAGCACATCGATGCGATGATTTTCGAAGACTATGACAAAGGCCTCTTCTCCAAAGAACTGATTGAAGAAATCATCGGCTTCGCAAAGGCTAAGAACATCTTTGTGGCCGTTGACCCGAAAAAACGTAATTTCAACAACTATTCCAATGTCAATCTCTTCAAACCTAATTTGAAGGAACTCGCCGCCGGCCTCAATATC
>JAZUEE010000280.1:0-3572 GCA_045639985.1 Bacteroidales bacterium | reverse complement strand
GGCCTCCGACTTGATGCCTGCATCCAAATTCTTCAAGATGTTCAAAAGAAGGGTCCGGACAAGAAAATCCTCGCCAAAGTTCAAAAGCAGATGATTGCCACTCGCGAGAAAAACATCCAAACCAACAATTTCTGGTTGAATTACATCAGCGGCAAAATGCTTTACAACGATGATTTGAACGCTGTAAACGAATATGCTAACCTGGTAAATTCCATTACCAAGAAAGATATCGTAAACTTCATGAAGACCTATTTCAAATTCGACCAATATTCCCGCGTGGATCTTTTACCTGAAAAATAATGTAGAGACGCAACAATGTTGCGTCTGTACCATAATAAATGTTAAACGAATAAAAACACAGAAATGACTGATTACGAATTAAAAAACAAAGTTGCCGACATGTCGTTGGCAGATTGGGGACGCAAAGACATTGACGTTTCCCAAAAAGAGATGCCAGGATTATTGGCCTTGAGAGAAAAATACGGTGATACCAAGCCTCTCAAAGGCGTACGTATCATGGGCTCATTGCACATGACCATCCAAACCGCCGTGCTGATTGAAACGCTCGTCCACCTTGGCGCAGAAGTAAGATGGTGCAGCTGCAACATCTTCTCCACCCAAGACCACGCCGCTGCCGCTATTGCCGCTGCGGGCGTGAGCGTTTTCGCGTGGAAAGGCGAATCTTTGGAAGATTATTGGTGGTGTACCAATCAAGCCCTTTCCTTCCCTGGAGGCAAAGGTCCACAACTCATCGTTGACGATGGTGGTGATGCCACCCTCCTCATCCATCTCGGATATAAAGCAGAAGAAGATCCTTCTATTTTGGATAAGACTCCAGAGAACCACGAACAAGCCGTTATCTTCAATACCTTGAAGGAAATCCTCAAAGAAGATCCTCATAAATGGCACAACATGGTAAAGGAAATCAAGGGTGTGTCCGAAGAAACCACTACTGGCGTCCATCGTCTGTATCAGATGATGGAACGCGGCGAACTGCTCTTCCCGGCCATCAACGTAAACGATTCCGTCACCAAATCCAAATTCGACAACAAATACGGTTGCCGTGAATCATTGGCAGACGGTATAAAACGCGCCACCGACATTATGCTCGCCGGCAAAGTAGTCGTTGTGTGCGGCTACGGCGACGTGGGAAAGGGCTGCGCCCAATCCATGAAATCCTACGGCGCCCGCGTCATCGTTACGGAAGTTGACCCCATCTGCGCACTGCAAGCCGCTATGGAGGGATTTGAAGTGAAAACCGTGGAAGATGCCCTCGCTGAAGGCAATGTTTATGTCACCACTACAGGCAACTGCGACGTCATCACCGTTGATCACCTCAACAAGATGAGAGACCAGGCCATCGTCTGCAACATCGGCCACTTCGATAATGAAATCCAAGTTGCCGCATTCGAAAGCCAACCCGGCATCAAAAAGCGCAATATCAAACCGCAAGTGGATGAATACATCTTCCCCGACGGGCACTCCATCTTCATCCTTGCAGAAGGCCGCCTCGTAAACTTAGGTTGCGCCACTGGGCACTCCTCTTTCGTGATGAGCAACTCCTTCACCAACCAAACCATGGCCCAATTGGATTTGTGGCAGCACGACTACAAAATTGGGGTCTATAACCTACCCAAACATTTGGACGAGGAAGTGGCCCGCCTGCATCTGGAAAAGATCGGTGTCAAACTAACCAAACTCACGCAAAAGCAAGCGGACTACATTGGTGTCCCTGTTGAAGGGCCCTTCAAATCCGATTTATACAGATACTAAAAGAAAAGGCTCGCAAATGCGAGCCTTTTTTATTAATCTTTCAAGCACCGCACCGAACGGCCATAGCACTTGTAATCTAAGATGTTGTAACAATCGCTATTATAGCTAAACAAGCCACAACACCACGCGTTTTGCCTATCGTACGTAGTAGAACTCCAAAAATGAGCATATCTTCCCGTATTACCCAATCCGTCTTCTGTATAAACTCCTGCCGGCAAAGCCGAAAAGCCACTTACGATGTCAGATCTTACGGGCTCAATCCACTGCGAGGAAGGAGATTTCATCACAGCACCGGCCTTTTGCGTACCACCCAATAATTCCAACAACTGCGTCCACTCAGAACTATTCGGCAAATGCCATCCTTTCGGGCAGATACCTCTATGCTTATTATCAGAACAGGCATAGGCATATTCGTTAATATTCAAATCCATTGCCGCCGACCAATTGTACAAAATGCCATTCTGGGAATTTCGAGGCGTATAATAATAGGATTTAAAGACAGGATTGTCCACAGAAAACACGGGATTCTTAACCCACGATATTCCCGTAGGAGAAGATGTACATCGCATATTCTCTGCCATCCAGCACTGCTTGCCCAATTGAACGGTATGATAAACATTTCCCTGATGGTCAGACACGGTAGGCACACCTTCACAAGGCAGGCCGATATTGGCGACTTGTCCCATAACCATCTGTATGACAGCCAAAAACAATATACTAAAGAAAACATTTCTCATTCGGAAAAAAAGGGGCACAAAGATAGCATTTTTTCAATGTGGCATCTAAATATAAACCAATAAAATAAGGAGAAAAACGCACTCTTGATTATTCCTTAAAAGTCTGCTATCGTACCAAACCGCTTGCCTGACACAACCACATACCAAAAAACCGGTCATTTACCGCATAATAGTTTGATTCCTGAGTTATTAAATCCTTTTCAAGCAACTTATTCGTCGCAGATTGTACAGAACTTGCCGACATCAAATTATGTTTTTTGACGAATGCGGCCGACTGCATTTGCACAGCTTTTCCCTCAAAAGCAATGGCTTTGAGTAATTTCTGCTGTTTCTCAGGCAGACAGTACAAAAGCGACGCATATACGTCTTCATTATCCAAAATACGCCTTTCAATAGCTTGACCTATCAACTCTTCCGTACAATCCGGCTGCGACATATAATATAGTAGATAAAACACTGATTGTAGATACCATGTATGTCCTTCAAATAAATCGTAAACTTTTGCAATATGTTCATTTGAAATATTCTTGCCTGCCTGCGAAAACTTTTCTCGCACAAACACTGAATACAAAGTTTTATCTATCGGCTTGAGTGACAAAATATTAGCACTATGGTAAAATGGCTTTGAAGCTGAGGCGAACATATTTTGCAACAGATGGCGCTGACTACCCACAAAAAGATATCTAAAGCATTCCTACTACGTAATTGCCGGACTAATTCATTTCCAAACACATAGATAAAATCCTCCAAACAAAGTGTAGCATAAATGTCAATAAAGATACGATAAAAGTTCGCACATATAACATCCTGATGAAAGCAATGCTGAATTAGTCCCGTTTTACCCATACGCCGTGGGGAGATGATGACTGTGTGACTCCTACCTTGTATATCACGCAAAAGTTGGTGGTGATTTCCATATTGTACACACCGACAGCGCCCGCTTGTGGGAACGCGCCCTACCAGACAGCAACATCCTGACTGCAGGACAACTCCTTATCTATCAGGGTCAAAGCCAGCCCATGCGCAATGATTTGTCCTTCGTTAACAGTCGCCACAACCACT
>JAZUEE010000279.1:0-4941 GCA_045639985.1 Bacteroidales bacterium | reverse complement strand
GAAGTGATGGGTCGTGATGCTGGTTGGCTGACAGGTACGGCTATGTTCGGTGGCGCCCAAATGGCTCTTGTTCCAGAAGTGGAAATGACCAAAGAACGCAAGGAGTTTTTCTTTGAATCCGTTAAGGAAATGTATATGCGTTCTCCGAAACATACGGTACTTATTGCTGTCTCTGAAGGCGTTCGCTGGTGGAATGATGAAAAACAAGAACTCGGTATGGTCTATGCTTCCTCAGATTTGGATGAATATGGCCATCAACGTTTTGGCGGTGTCAGTGGCGTGATTGCTTCTGAAATCAATCGCAAACTCGGTGTCGAAGCCCGTGGCCAGATCTCCGGTTATATTCCTCGTGCTGGCAAATGCTATGAATACGACCGCCGACTCACCTCTACGCTCGCTGACAAGGTCGTTGACCTCCTGCTTCGTGAAGACTATGGCAA
Source organism: Bacteroidales bacterium (assembly GCA_045639985.1). Lineage (GTDB taxonomy): Bacteria > Bacteroidota > Bacteroidia > Bacteroidales > WCHB1-69 > F23-D06. The sequence continues at coordinate 4,501 of JAZUEE010000279.1, read as the reverse complement.
AATGCCTGTGATGCGCGACATCGTTCCTTACGCTGAATTGGAAGAGTTCCATGCAACTGAAATCGAAATGGGCAACATCGGTAACTTCCCGCTGCCTGCCGCATATTACGATGCAAACAAGTTCCAATTCACTGACCAATATGTCGATTGGCTGACCAATATCATCGGTGCTCCGTACCGTATGGAATTCAATCAGCAATTCCCAATCGTCATCCCCGAATAATATTAAAGACACTGGAGTCGGGGCGTGTTTTTCCACGCCTGCTCCGGTGTTTTTAGTTTCAAGTTTCAGGTTTCAAGTTTCAGGCAAGTTACTTGGAATGCCAAATGCCGTATTTGATGGCAAATGTTTAAAGTTTAAAAGATACCCTGTTAAAGTTTATTCATCCATTATAACATTTTTCATATTTTCAAATTATCGCATTATCACATTAACACATTTTCTCCATGTCTGAATTTATTATCGAAGGTGGTCACAAACTGAATGGCGAAATCGTGCCGCAAGGTGCGAAGAACGAGGCCTTGCAGGTGCTTTCCGCAGTGCTGCTCACGGACCAACCCGTAACCATATCCAATTTGCCGGATATTCGCGATACGCAGCGCTATAAGGATATCTTATCTCACATTGGCGTGAAAATCACCAAGTTGAGCAAAGATACCTATACTTTCCAGGCCGATAATGTCAATTTGGAAATGTTGACTACGAATGAGTTTAGCAAGTTGTCGGCCTCCATACGTGCCTCTATTATGGTGTTAGGCCCGTTGTTGGGACGATTCCATGAGGCCTACGCTGCCCGTCCCGGTGGCGACCAGATTGGACGTCGCCCACTGACGACGCACTTTGAAGGTTTTGAAAAATTAGGAGCTAAAATTGGTGTTTCTGAAGACGGTAATTTCTTCGAACTCAAAGCCGACCATTTGACGGGCTCCTACATGTTGCTGAATGAGGCCTCTGTGACCGGTACGGCCAACATTGTGATGGCGGCAGTTTTGGCGGAAGGCAAAACTACTATTTTCAATGCGGCATGCGAACCCTATCTGTATCAACTTTGTACGATGCTGAACAATATGGGTGCCAAAATCTCCGGTATCGGTTCCAATCTTTTGACTATTGAAGGTGTGGAAAAACTGCACGGTTGCGAACATCGTATCTTGCCCGATATGATTGAAATCGGTAGCTTTATCGGTATGGCGGCCCTCAACCAGTCGGCTCTGACAATCAAGGATTGTGCGTGCCAACATTTAGGCATTATTCCTTATACTTTTAAGAAATTAGGCATTGATTTCGATATTCAAGGGGATGACATTGTGATTCATGAACAGGACTGTTACGAGGTGGAGACCAATATGGACGGCTCTATTTTGACCATCGCCGATGCGCCGTGGCCGGGCTTCACGCCGGACCTTATCAGTATCGCATTGGTTACGGCCATTCAGGCACGTGGCAGTGTGCTGATTCATCAGAAGATGTTCGAAAGCCGCCTCTTCTTTGTCGATAAACTGCAGTCGATGGGCGCGCAGATTACGTTGTGCGATCCGCATAGGGCCATTGTCATCGGCTTGGAACGTCGCAAACAATTGAAAGCCACAACGATGTCGTCGCCTGATATTAGGGCAGGTGTGTCTTTGCTGATTGCCGCGCTCTCCGCCAAAGGGACCAGCACCATCCAAAATGTCGAACAAATTGACCGCGGTTACCAGGATATCGTCGAACGTCTCAATGCGCTCGGTGCCGTAATCGAACGCAGACGTTGAAATTTGGTAATGCGATAATGAGATAATGAGATAATGAGATAATGAGATAATGAGATAATGAGATAATGTGGTAATGCGGTAATGAGATAATTTGATATGTATACTTGAAATTTGAAACTTGAAACCTGAAACTTGAAACCTGAAACTTGAAACCACAATGGGCATAACCGGAATAGTTACGACGCTTAACGAACAAAACAACATCGTGGATTGCATCCGCTCTTTGCAGCGTGTGTGCGATGAGGTTGTGGTGACGGATTCTTATAGTAAAGATGAAACGGTGAAGTTGGCGCAGGAAGCTGGTGCCAAAGTTTATCTTCATGAATACATTGGTGATGGCCTACAGAAGAATCTGGCTCTGCCGTATGCCAAGAATCAGTGGGTGCTGAGCATTGACGCGGATGAACGCCTCTCTGACGAACTGGTGGAGGCCATTAAACAGATTGATTTTGAAAAAACGAAGTACGACGGCTTTGCACTGCGTCGAAGAAACTATGTGGGTAAACGTTGGATAAAGTGCTGCCGCTGGTACCCCGATTATTTAGTTCGCCTCTTTCGCAAGGACAAACTCCAGTTTGCCGAATTGAAACAACATGCGTATGTCCCAACAACGAATACCTGTCCGTTGAAGGCAGATTTGATACACTATCGTTACAGGAATATTGACCAACTGTTTGCCAAACCGGAACGAAACTATAGCACGCGCGGCGCGAAGATTTTATTCCTGCAAGGTAAAAAAGCTAATTCCCTGACCCCGTTTCTACATGGCTTCTCCGCATTTTTTGTGAATTATTTCTTTCGAGGTGGTGTGTTAGGTGGATTGGATGGCTATATCTTATCCAAATCCATTGCCCATAATAGTTTTATGAAATATGCCAAATTGTTGGAATACCAACGAGACGAAACAGTCCGTGAGGCAGAAGATTGGACATCCGTATGGTAGCTTGTGTACTGCTGTTAAACTGTTAAATTATTAAACTGTTAAATTATACTATTAATACATTAATTACATGAAAAAGATTTACTTATTATTGGCTGGGGTGCTTTTCGCTGCATCCGTAACAGCTCAAAACACATTGACAAACAATAGTTTTGAAAATTGGTCTGCAGGAATGCTCTCCACAAACGAGCAACCCGAAGGTTGGACAACAAGTTTGAACGGTAACGTGCTAATGGAATTTATGGGACAGAATTTGCCTATCCCTATCAATACCTATTTCGGAGTGAAAAGTACGGATGCCCATTCTGGAAACTACGCGTTGAAATTGCACGCCAACACGGTGGGAATCCCCGGTACGGAATACAGCACTATGGTGCCTGGAATTGCACAATTGGGTGTGGCTGAAGGTTTTAATATACCGTTATCTACTATTTTGAGTTTGGTGGAATCCATCGGCTCCATTATGGATGGAGATACTGCTGACTTTGACTTTGAAGATTTGGACATAGAATCTTTGATGACACTTTTGCAGATTTTAGCTCCCGGTGATGCTGTAAGTCAAACACCTGCACATCTGAATATGTGGGTGAAATTTGAACCCAAAGAAGGTGATATGCTCAATGTGATTGCTTATTCCAAACAATCAGGAATACCAGTCGGTTTCGCAATGTATAGCACGGAGGAAGCTATCCCGGAATACACACAAATCAGCATCCCCTTTGACAATGCGCTTGAAGCATGTGATAGCTTGGCTATTATTATAATTGCAGGTGGACTCAATTCCAATGATTCTACTTTGTTTTTGGTGGATGATATTACCATTGACTTTGAGCCCGATGGCGTGAATGCTATGGATCGTCAACAATTTTCCTGCTATCCAAATCCTACCGCAGGCATGTTCTTCATTAAACCCCAAGTTGACGAACCGTATAATTATGAGGTTTTTGACTTAGAAGGTCGTGTGGTGCGTGCTGACAATAACCAAACAGGTGTTTCTCAAGTTAGCACGAGCAGTCTATCCAAAGGTGTATATTTCTTGAAAGTATATCAAAACGGCCAAACCTATCCGCAGAAAATAGTGGTCAGATAACAGTGAAATCTATGCATCTTTGGTTGGCCCCGTTAGACGGGATTACAAATTATATATATAGAAATTGTCTGTGCCGTCATTTTGGCGGCATAGATTTTTTTATGACACCGTTTTTGCCCGTGCAAGAGCAGTCCAAGCTCAATGTCACCAATTGGCGTGACATTTGGCCGAAGAACAATCTGCTGAGGCCGACTGTCCCGCAATTGATGGGCAACAATCCGCCGCATTTCGTGGATACGATGAATGTGTTGCACGACACCTACGGCTATTCGGATTTCAACTGGAACATTGGTTGTCCCGTGGCGCAAGTGGTGCGGCGTCATCGTGGGTGCGGCGTGATGCCTGATACGGATAGAGTAGAGGATGTGGTGCGGACGGTGACGGAACAAACGCCGTTTAAATTTTCTGTGAAAATGCGCTTGGGACTTCACTCGCCCGAAGAAGGATTGCGCATTTTGGACCGATTGGAAAAATACCCTTTGGATTTTATTGTCATTCATCCTCGATTGGGAGATCAAAAGTATGACGGCGTACCCGATTGGGATACCTTTGATGAGTTTTGCAAACATACGCATCATCGCCTCATTTACAGCGGTGATGTTAATTCTGTTGCTGATTATGAGCGTCTGCAGGCACGTTATCCGATGATTCAGGATTGGATGTTGGGCAGAGGCATGCTTCGTAATCCCTTTTTGGCAGAAGAAATTAGCGGAAGT